>NZ_LWFE01001500.1:0-13730 GCF_001635675.1 Oleiphilus sp. HI0061
GGAAGAAAAAATAGAAGAACTTCGCTTGGTCGGCAGTGATCAGGAGCTCAATATTCAAGAAGTGATTGAGCGTCTTGAGCATGAATGCGAGATTCGTACAAAAGATATTTTTGCGAATCTTAATGCTTGGGATGTCGCGCGCTTGGCTAGACATCCAAAGCGTCCTTATACGCTTGATTACATTGAGCAGATTTTCACAGACTTTGATGAGTTGCATGGTGATAGAACTTATGCTGATGATCAGTCGATTGTAGGTGGTATTGCTCGGCTTGAAGGGCGTCCAGTAATGATTATTGGTCATCAGAAAGGGCGCGAAGTTAAAGAAAAGGTCAAGCGTAACTTTGGTATGCCCCGGCCAGAGGGTTACCGCAAGGCTTGTCGCCTTATGGAGCTAGCTGAACGTTTTTCCTTGCCTATTATCACCTTTATAGACACGCCAGGTGCCTACCCGGGAATTGGTGCTGAAGAGCGCGGCCAAAGCCAGGCGATAGCTCATAATCTAGCTGTCATGTCTCGGCTTAAAACGCCAATTATATCCACTGTTATTGGTGAAGGTGGTTCTGGTGGCGCGCTGGCTATTGGTGTCTGTGATCGTCTAAATATGCTTCAGTACTCAACTTATTCTGTTATTTCCCCTGAGGGTTGTGCCTCCATTCTGTGGAAAAGTGCTGAGTATGCAGCTGATGCGGCTGAAGCGATGGGGGTTAACGCTCAACGTCTGAAAGAATTAGGTCTGGTTGATGGCGTCATAGAGGAGCCTTTAGGCGGTGCACATAGAAATATGCCCGAGATGGCTACTCAATTGAAGGCTCAGCTTATTGCAGGGCTTGATGAACTTTCGGCTTTAGATACTGAAGAATTAATGGATCAGCGCTATCAACGTTTAACGGCCTACGTTAAAGAGTAAATAGTCAAATAGGGTGCTCTGTGAGTGAGATGAAGGTTTCCCCGGTGATCTTGCAGGCATTAAAAAGAGTGCCCGAGTCCAAACGCTATGTTGTTGCCTTGAGTGGTGGCTTGGACTCTATCGTGCTCTTGCATACTTTTCGTTTATTAAACCCCTCCTTAGCTTTATCAGCAATACATGTTCATCATGGGCTTAGTAAAAACGCAGACGACTGGGCTCGTCATTGTCAGCAGGTGTGCCAGGAGCTATCTATTCCTTGCTATGTAGAGCGTGTATCAGTTACTGCGAGTGGTGAAGGGCTAGAGGCCGCAGCCAGGAAGGCTCGTTACGAAGTTTTCGAGAGGCTGCTAAATGATGGTGATGTGTTGCTCCAGGGTCATCATCAAAACGATCAGGCTGAAACGGTGTTGATTAGGGCATTGCGCGGTAGTGGTGTTAAGGGCTTATCGGCTATTCCGCCTAGCAGGCTTATGTCTTGTGGAACTGTTATTTATCGCCCTTTGCTTGAGGTCTCGAGAAGGGCTTTAGAGTTAGAAGCGGAAGGTTTGGGTCTGAAGTGGGTCGAGGATGAAAGCAATAGTGATTCAGTCTTTGATAGAAACTTTCTGAGGAATGAAATTCTCCCTCTACTTGAACAGCGTTGGCCAAATTCTACCGAGGCTCTTGCGCAGGTTGCGTGTAAAGCAAGTGAAACGCAAAGCTTTATTGATGATTGGTGTGTAAAGCAATTTGATTCTGGCTTGTTGCTTGAGCGCGCTCAGGGTGAAAAAGTCATCGATATCTCAGTTTTATCATCTTATAGAGAGAGAGATCAGAAGATCTTGTTACGAGCTTGGATTGATAACTTTGATTGCCCGCAGCCTTCAGAGCGTATATTGGGAAGAGTTTTTACTGAGCTGATTTCAGCCAAGCCAGATGCTAATCCTATTGTCCAATGGTCAGGTTTTGAATTGCGCCGTTATCTAGGGGGAATTTATTGCCAGCGTAAACCTGTGGGCGGCAGTGAATCTTATAGCGAAACTCGGCAATTTAAGCGGCGTGGTCAAGTTTATAATGTTGAAATTGCAGCTCAGAATATATCGTGTGCTTATGAAAGTGGGGATGTAAGCATGCAGGCTGATTCAGGTCGTATACAGCTCGCCGTGCCCGGGGCAGGTTTTGAGTTGCAGATAAAATCTCGTGCTGGAGGGGAGTCGCTCAGGACTAGACCTGACGGGCCGGGGCGTAGCCTTAAAAGCCTTTTTCAAGAAGCGGGTATTCCTCCTTGGCGACGTGATACTTATCCTTTGATTTATATTGATGGTGTACTGGCGGCAATTGGAAACTTGTGGATAGGTGCGGGTTTTCATGCAGAGTCCGGGCTTCCTGTTCTAAGCGTTTACTTCAATAATAAGTATTAATGGTGAGTCATTAGGCGATAAGGTCTCGAACTTACTGCAAAGGTCTTGCACCTTGATGGTTTTATCTCTAGAATATCGCGCTCTAAAATCTGCGGGGAGCTTATACCTTTCTTATGGAAGGAATAGACTTTACCGTGTACTTGTAACTCCTTGCTTTTTAAACGGCCGATGTGGTCGACATTAAAAGGCTATTACCCGAAGGGAGAAAATATGCGTCATTACGAGATCGTATTCTTGGTGCACCCTGATCAAAGTGAACAGGTTCCAGGAATGATTGAACGTTATACTGGTGTTATCAAAGATAGCGGTGGCCAGGTTCACCGTCTAGAAGACTGGGGTCGCCGTCACTTGGCTTACCCAATCAACAAAATCCACAAGGCACACTACATTTTGATGAATATCGAATGTGGCGGCGATGCTTTGGGTGAGTTGGAGCACAACTTCCGTTTTAACGATGCCATCATTCGTGATTTGGTTATTCGTCAGAAGGAAGCGATTACTGAAGAATCTCCTATTAAAGCTTCTCAAGGTAGAGATGACCGTCGCTCTGCGCCTAAGCGCCCAGCTGAACAAGAGTCAAGCTCTGAAGAATCTGTAGAGAAAGTTGAAGATGCAAGCGCTGGTGACAGCGAAGCGGCATCAGAAGAGTAATTTAATTTTAGGAGAAGACTATGTCTCGCTTTTTTCGTCGTCGTAAGTTTTGTCGCTTTACGTCTGAAGGTGTAAAACAAATCGATTATAAAGATTTGGACACTTTGAAAGGTTATGTCACAGAAACTGGTAAAATCGTACCAAGCCGTATTACTGGCACAAAAGCTCGTTACCAGCGTCAGCTAGCAACTGCTATCAAGCGCGCTCGTTACTTGGCACTTTTACCTTACACAGACAATCACCACGAATAAGACCGGGTATTGTTTGTTAATCGTTTTACGATTATTGAAAGTAATTAATTAGCTATAAATTGAGAATATCCTGATGCATGACTTAGCTAAGTTAGCCATGCGAGGACCTTGGCAAGCAGCAGTTTTGGCAAGCGTTAGCGTAATGATACCAATGATGTTTTGGTTCGGCGCGGCGATTGTTGGGTTGGTTACCTTGCGAAAGGGCTTGAGTCAGGGTCTTAATGTTTTTATCTGGGCAACTATTCCTGCTTTGGCATGGTGGTCTGGAATGCAAGATCCCGGAGCGCTGGTGGTTCTAATATCGGTTCTGCTTATGGCAGCGATATTAAGATCAACCGTCTCCTGGCAAGCCACTCTGGCTGCCGGAGGAGTAATTAGCCTGCTTACAGGCATTGTTGCTCCTTATCTTATGCCAGAGTTGATTGAAACCCTAATGGGGTTGGCTGAAGAGTTCTTTAAGCAGCTCGCAGAAGAGTCGCAGCAAGAATACGATGCTAATTTACAAGAAGGTTTCAAATTGCTACTGGTAGCAAGCTTTGCTTCATCCTTTTTCGGGATGGCTGTTATATCGCTGTTTTTAGCGCGATCCTGGCAGGCAAGCTTGTATAACCCGGGTGGTTGGCGAGAGGAGTTTCACCAGATACGCTTAACTGCGCGTATGGTGATGGGCCTGGTTTTGTTGATTGTGATCTTACCTGTGCTGGGCGTGAGTCCTGCCTTGGTTATCGCAGTCGCTGTGGTTCCGATTATGGTTTGCGGTTTTGCCTTGGTGCATGCCGTGATAGCGAAGCGAAAGCTTGGCGGGCAGTGGTTAATTGGCATTTATTTCTCGGCCATATTGCTGTTTCCAACTGTATTGATGCTGATAGCTTTGTTAGCCTTACTAGATAGTTTGGTCGACTTTAGAGCTAGAATGCAGGCGCCAGAATAGTAAAAGCATGAAACGCTGATTAGTTACATGAAACTAATTTGAGAAATCTAGAAAATAGAGGATCACGAGATGGAAGTTATTCTACTCGAGAAAGTTGGAAAATTAGGTGGTTTGGGTGACAAGGTAACTGTTAAGGCAGGTTACGGTCGCAATTTCCTATTACCATACGGTAAAGCTGTAGCGGCAAATGAAGCAAATGTTGCTGAGTTTGAAGCACGTCGTGCTGAGCTTGAAAAAGCTGCTGCTGAGAAGCTTGCTGCTGCTGAAGCGCGTGCTGAGCAATTGAATGAGAAAGAAGTAACTATCGTTTCCAAAGCGGGTGACGAAGGTAAGTTATTCGGTTCAATTGGTGTTCGCGATGTTGCGGATGCAGTAACGGCTGCTGGCGTTGAAGTTGCTAAATCAGAAGTTCGTCTTCCTGAAGGTGCGATTCGTAACGTTGGTGAGTTTGATGTTGCGATTCAATTGCACAGTGAAGTAACAGCGATCATTAAATTGATCATTGTTGCGGAATAAGCTTCTGAAATAAGTAGTCAGATAGCTTTGACTAAACATGGTAAGAAACGTTGCCATGGTAGAGTGATTTGAAAATATAAATTACTCTCTGATACGGCCCGAATATATATTATATTTCGGGCCGTATTCATTTATGCTCTACAAAACTAAGCATTGCACTTTTATGATCTATCAGAGGTGAGAGTCTTGTCAGTACTTGATCAGGATACACAGAAACTAAAAATACCTCCCCACTCAATCGAAGCGGAACAGTCAATACTGGGTGGCTTGATGCTGGACAACAGTAAGTGGGATGTAGTCGGTGACAAAGTCCTGGAAGAGGATTTCTATCGTCAAGATCATCGTTTGGTTTATCGAGTAATTGCTAAGTTAGCGACGGGTGGTAATGCTCTAGATGTAGTGACGGTTGCTGAAGAGCTTGAACAAATGGGCGAGCTCGAAAATGCTGGCGGTATGGTTTATCTGGGGCAGCTCGTCGAGCGCACGCCAAGCGCTTCTAACGTTAGGGCCTATGCAGAAATCGTTCATGAGCGAGCAGTACTTAGACGATTAATAAGTGCCTCGGGAGAAATTACAGACAGTGCTTTTAACCCCCAGGGGCGGACAACCTCAGAGCTTCTAGATGAGGCTGAAAGGAAGGTTTTCCAGATCGCTGAGAATAGTGGTGGGAAAGACAGTGAAGGGCCTCAATCAGTAAACCCTATCCTAACCAAGACGCTAGAACGTATTGATGAGCTGTTTAATGCCTCGGGTGGTATTACCGGTGTCACGACGGGTTTTAGAGACCTGGATGAGATGACCTCCGGTCTTCAGCCTTCGGACCTGGTTATCGTTGCGGCTCGACCTTCGATGGGGAAAACGGCCTTTGCAATGAACCTGGTTGAGGCCGCCTTAATTAAAGCAGAGAAGCCTGTATTAGTATTTAGTATGGAAATGCCGGCTGACTCAATACTAATGCGTGTTATCTCCTCATTAGGGCAGATTAACCAAACCAGAGTACGTTCCGGTAAGCTGGAAGAGGATGATTGGCCACGCTTGACCTCTGCGGTGAGCATGCTCAAAGACAAGCCCCTCTTTATTGATGATACGGCAGGTTTGAGCCCGACGGAGGTTCGATCTAGAACTCGGCGTGTCGCGCGAGAAATTAAGCAGGATATAGGTCTCATCATGATCGACTACCTTCAGCTGATGCAGGTTCCTGGCATGACGGAAGGTAGAACAGCAGAGATTTCTGAGATATCGCGATCTTTAAAAGCTTTGGCGAAGGAAATGAACTGTCCGGTGGTAGCCTTGTCTCAGTTAAACCGTGGCTTGGAGTCTAGGCCGGATAAGCGCCCTATGAACTCAGACTTGCGTGAGTCAGGAGCAATCGAGCAGGATGCCGATGTTATTATGTTTATCTACCGTGACGATTATTATAACGAGGATAGCCCTGATAAAGGTATGGCCGAGATAATCATTGGTAAGCAGCGTAACGGGCCGATTGGTAAATGTAAATTATCATTCCAGGGGCAATATACTAAATTTAATGATTTGTCTCACGCTGATTATGGAAACGAGTTTTGATCGAAAAGCTTAGGCGGGCAGAAGGTGTTAATTTGTGTCTTGAGGGTGAGGGCTTTTCAGGCGGTCGTCCATTATATCTTGAAGTAGACGGGCAGGCTTTTCGTCATAATATAAAGCGTGCAGCAGAAATATCGAAGGCTACTTCTTTAATGGTGGTGCTTAAAGCCAATGCCTACGGTCATGGTCTGATCGAGATGGCAAGGCTTGCTGGCCAGCATGACTTGGCAGTGGCAATTCCCGAAGAAATGCGCCAATTGCGTGAGGCTCAGCTCGCTAATCGAATATGGGTACTTGAAGGACCTTTTGCTAAGGCCTGTATCGAGGATACAAGCAATGTGATTTGGGTGGTCCATAGCTTATGGCAGTTGGCGCTGTTTGAAAATCAAACTCAGGCTTCTGAGTATAAAGTTTGCTTAAAGCTTGATACCGGAATGAATCGCCTGGGTATGAATAGCGAGGACTTTGCACTTGCATTGAAGCGAATTGAGTCAAATCAGTACCTCTCGCTCTATGCTTGTATGACGCACTTCTCAGCAAGTGATTTGCCAGGGGGGGAGCAGGTAGATCAGCAGCTTCAGCGCTTTAATTCTGTTATACAAGATATTGAGTCGGATGAGCTCTTACTGAGCACGGCTAACTCCGGTGGTATTCTATATTATCCTCATAGCCATAAAGATATTGTTCGACCTGGTATTATCTTATATGGCGCAATGCCGTCACCAGAGAAGCAAGACCAGAATTTTGATTTAAAGCCGGTGATGAAATTAAAGTCTGCAATCATGGCTGTTAGAGAGCTTTCTATCGGAGAGCGTGTTGGCTATGGCGGCCGCTGGCGAGCATCTCGTGAATCACGAATTGCAACAGTCGCTTGCGGTTATGGTGATGGTTATCCCCGACATGCACCAGATGGAACGCCGGTAGCGGTTTTTGATTCCGCGTCACAATCCTTTGTTCGAGCCCCGCTTGTAGGGCGGGTATCGATGGATATGTTGGCAATTGATATAACGGATATTCCTTCTTGTGGTCTTGGCAGTCCTGTTGAGCTGTGGGGGGATTATATTAAGGCGGACGAGCTTGCATCTTTGGCTGGTACGATTGCCTACGAGTTATTTTGTAGTATTACTACTCGTGTTCCAAGGCTGTTGAGTGGCGAATAGAGTATTCGCCACTGGGCCTTTTTAAGGTGCTTCTTCGAGGAGTTCTTCGCTCTCTGATGGTTCTTCAGAAGTATCGTCATACATAAACTTCATGTCGCCAAAAGAGCCTGTCGGGTTGATGAAAGAAAGGCTGCTCGGAAAGAAGTAGGTCTTGACCGGTGCGTCATGTTCATAGCTATCTTTAACTTTCACCTCACCATGAAATTGGCTCTTTATGTCAATATCGATAACCTCTGCGATGTTGCCAGGCAAAGTCCCTATTAGAGCGCCATGCCCCAAGTCATGATCTTGATTATACTGATAGATATTAGGGTTAATGAGAGCGGGAATAGTTTTCTCTCCAACACTTAGTAATGTCGTATCATTTGAGTTGATGATAGCCTGTTCTACGGGGGCACCCGAGCTATCAAATAAGTTGGAAATTCGTCCCCATATTGAGTTCGCAATATCTGGGAAATGACTTGTATAGAGTTCGCTGTCGAAATTTTGAGCAAACAATTGTGGCTGGCCGTCAGTTTCACGCTCGAGGTGAATGAGTATGTTGTCGTCGCTGCCCTCAATATAGCTCGTATAAGTATCTGATGAAGGAAGCCCTGCCGATTCTATAAAAAGACCTAGATCTCCGGTTAACTGGACCGAGGAGCTGGAGTCGATGTTAGATTGCTGGTTATCTTCAGCAAAAAACTTGCGAATGATGATGTTCTGCGATGTGCTGATCATTCGAATGTCTTCTACTTCTGCCGCTGAATACTCCTTGAGCGTGGTAAGGGTCTCTTCGGTGGATACACCTTCAATCATATGAAGATTAAGTCCGTCACGTATATACAGTCTATCAGTCTCTTGATGATAGGAAAGTTGAGAGTCTTCAGGGTTTTGAAATACAAAAATTGGTGTTTCAAAGCGATCTTCACGTTCTTCAACATGGCCGCGATCAAATATTGCTAGAGTGGGGAGTTTAATTAAGGCGTCGTTATGTCTGAACAGAATAGCATTCTCAATATAGGTGAACCATTGATCTTGGTTATTCTTATAGTTTGGGTCTCGGTTGATTAGCTCAACGCCAAGCTCAGTAAGACCAAATGAGTATTCGAGAGTGTCAAAATTACGATCAGATTCTTTAATATAGAATTCATATTGATTCTTTAGGTAGTTAAATCCAAGGTAGCCAAACTCTTTGGTTGAGGTGTTATAAACCGGGTGCTCGGCGTACATTAAGGCTTCACTTGAATTTGTTACTCGTCCAACCCAGGCCTGACTTTTCTCAAACGAGGTTTCCTGGTTGCTTGCTAAAGAGTGGACTTCATCTATTTCCTCTTTACTTAGGTATAAATGTTCTTCGTGGTTACCGTAGAAAAAATCGTGCTCGTGGGTGTGGTAGTGAGGGTGGTTGTTAGGGTCGAAAGGCAAGCCATCATCGCCAATCTCGCCAGCTTCGTAGGCGTGATCGTGGTCATGGTCATCTGTATGAGTATGGGAGTGGCTACTAACATGAGTATGGCTATTGATAGATATACGGCGAATCTCATACTCGGTATCTGGGTCTTGTTCTAGGTCAATTTGGTAGTAATTGAATGTGCTGAGAGCACAGTCCTCGGGTGCTGTTTTTACATATAGTTTATGTTCATTTTTGTACAGTATCTCATCAATGAGTCGGTTTTCTTCATCAAGGGTTAGAGACGGCCGAATATCGCAAATAAGAGGGGGCTTGCCATCCACAGGCTCAAAATTGACAATTGGGTGGGCATAGCGAGTCACTAATTCGAATAAAAATATAGAGGAACCTTTGCTGTAAGCAATAAGCTCAGGAAGCAAGGTGTGTATAAGTGAAGAATTGCTGTCGTCACCTTGAACTTCTTCTGCCTCGTCGGTGTCTAGATATACAATGTGGCCTTCAGGAGAGCTAACTAAAGTTGGGTTTTCATCGTCTGGCCCAATGAATAGAGAAAGTCGCGCTGCGCTGTCCTCGGTAAAATGGGCTTCTACAATCTTGCTTTCGCCTGATTCCGGGTCGAACTCATATAGTGAGTTGTTTTTAATAAATGGAAAGTTCAAATTTTCGATTATTGGTGGCAACTCGGTGGTGGTTTTGTTTGACTCAGAGCAAGCTGCTATACCCATCATCAAAATGGCTAATATTAAAAGTCGTGAATGCATTTTCATCTGCTTGGTAACCCTATTCCTTTTGTAAATGCGTAAACTCAATGAACGCTGCTCAAAAACTACATGCCATCGACTAATAATAACGATAGAGATTGATCTTCAATATCAGGATCTGGTGTTTCTTGACTGGGGTTAAAAATGAAGCTGAAATTGGCGCGCTGCTCGACCCCCTCAAGAGAGTAGGTCGCTTCAAAGTTTAGAAAGCTATAATAATCGTTGATGACGCTTCCATTCATGAATTCGAGGTTTGATAATTCATGGAAGATACCGTAGCTAAAGTCAACGGAGCGGTGCTCTTTATTCCCATTTTCATTCTCTCGTGATGACTGTGCCAGCGCACGGCCATTATCTTTGTCTTCATCATATTTATACAGATAGGCTCCAGAAAGCTGCCGCGTCCCACTAACATTCTTAACTGGCGACGATGATATGAGTAAAGGTAAGTCATCTTGATTTCTCATATCCTTAACAAAAATGAGGGTGCTTTCCTCGAAGCTTGTTGGTTCGTAGTTGCTGTTCTTTTTCGTCAAAATATGCGCTTGTGAGCCTGACTCGCTATTGTAGGAGTTGAAGTGGAATGTATCGTCATTGATGTAAATCGAAATTTCTTCGGACTCATCTATATTGCTCTCGTTTCCTGTCTCATAAATGACAGTTAGCAAGTCATCTTTTCCAGTCTCTTCGGTAAGTAGTAGCAACTCGTTTGCGCTGTTTAGTCGATAAGTTAGCGAAACATCTTCCGTACTCTTGCTATTACTATAAATAAGCTCAAACCGATCACTTTCGTATAGATAAAGGTCGTTTTCAACCTGGATTACAAAGTTACTTTGCTGAACTGGCTGGCTGGTATTAAGGGTAAGGTTTGTATAACCGTTGAGCGTTAATGTTGGCGTATCAAATATAGCGTTAATGCGTGCTTGTATAGGAGTTGAGCTACTTGTTGGGTCATCGACAGTAAATAGATATGAAGTTGGTATAACAAATAAGTTAGATCCTTGCTGGGCCAATATCTTGTTATTTGATACTTGAGTAAAAGTAAGGGGTTCTGTGAAAGGGAGTTGTGTACTCCATTCTATTGTTTGTATTTCGTTAAAACGGTCTATTTCTGCATAGTTAAAAGATAGTTCGGAAGAGTTGTTGTTATAGCTAAGGTAGCCATAGTTTCCTTGCCATACTGATGAAATTACTTTTGCTGAATCGTAGTCAATAACTAACTCGGGATCTTGTTTTCCCTCAGAAACGACGCTGTGTTCAAAGATTGTGAAGATGTTCTCATCAATCAGAGTAGAAAAATCAATTTTTTCATAGAAAATATCGCCATCACAAGCGGTTGAAGCCGAAACATGAAGGATGATTTCAGGAAGGTGTTTAGTGCTGACATTGGACTCTTTTCGGTCTTGAAAAGCGTGGGTTGTAGGCATTCTAATAGCTGAGATACCACAAATATGGCTACTTAGATTTGCTAATACATAATGTTTGTTATTGTTGGCTTTGTCGAGATCGAAGAGGTTTATAACGCTTTCTTCTTGCGAGTTTCTCGTTACATAGGCTATGTATTCGAAACCTTGTTTTTCTTCATCTATGTCGAAAGCTAGTGCGGTCTGAAAGTCGTTAGTTGCTTCAGCAAAATCGGCGAGCTTGTAGGTTATAAGGTTGTCATTCTTGATAGTGTAGTAGCTGATAGTGTTATCAACAGTATTAATATAGGCGTTATAGGTATTCACCTCAGGTGGATCCACAGGCGTCTTATGGTCGGTGGTACATGCCGTCAAAAAGAAAATGCCTAGTGGCAGTGTTAGCGATCCTAGCAAAGAGTGAAGGTTAGGCAATAAAGCTCTCATTAGCGAATGCATCCTGATTATGTAATGATGATTTTATTAGGGCATGTAAATACAATTAACCACTGAGTATATCTGTCTTACATAGTGAAAAAAAATCTAACAAAAATGAATGGGATAAGGTTCACACTATTAAGGTCGCTCAGGTTCAATTTGACCGTCACTGGGCTCGTTGAATTGATTTAGTATTCCCTTAAATTGCATTTATCAAAGTAAACAGAGTTAGCCATAAGTGTAAGTCAGGCTTCCATCTAAGCTGTAAATATCTAATAATTCAAATCTATTCCTACTCAAAAAATAATAATAGGAGACAGTTATGTGCCGGTGTTTGGTGACAGGAGCAACAGGTTTTATTGGGAAACTTTTGGTAGAAGGTCTTCTTAAGCAAGGGCATGATTTGCTTGTGTTGGTGAGGAATCCTGATACTGAAAAATGCAGCGAACTTATTTCTAAGTGGCGAGCTTTATCCTTAGTGCTAGACAATGGTTCTTCGTTGGATGTTTGGTGTGGCGATTTAAATAGCCAGTTTATGGGGCTCGATAAGACTTTATATAGTTTTTCAGATTTTGATCATGTTTTTCACCTTGCAGCAGTGTACGATCTGGGGGCGCCTGAAAAACTCGTTATGGAAACGAATGTCCAAGGTACGGAGCGTTTGTTTAGCACGCTGGTTTCTTCAGGTTTTGCTGGTCGAGTTCATATGCTCAGCTCGATGGCTGTGGCAGGAGACTTTCAGGGCACCTTTTCCGAGGATATGTTCGATGAAGGTCAGGAGCATTCGCATACCTATCATTTGAGTAAATTTCAGTCCGAGGCTTGTGCCCGTCGTTTTAGGGATGAGCATAATATGGACTTAAGGATTTATCGGCCTTCTGCAGTAGTAGGCGACTCAACAAGCGGTGAGATTGATAAAATCGATGGGCCATACTATATGTGCCTGTTAGTAAGTTTTTTAAAGCGATATTTACCTTCATGGGTGCCAATCCTTGTTCCTAAGTTAAAGGCAAATCTCGATGTTGTACCTCGGGACTACCTTGTTGAAGCTATATTGCTCTTGAGTCAGTCTGAGGACTTGGGGGGGCAAACTTGTTTTCACCTGACCGGCACGCAGTCACTACCTTTACATAAAGCTTTTACGCAAATTCTTCGTGCAGCAGATGGTCCAAAAGTTGGCTTTTCTTTGCCTGTAAGGTCTTCAGGTATACAAGGTGGCGTGTTTAAGCAACTAGGTATGCTAAAGCAATTGAAGGCAGTTCAGATCGCTCTCGATGGACTTTTCGAAAAGCTAGGTATTCCTTCGTCAGTCTTTTCAGCACTAATGCCAGGCCTGAAATTTAGTGCAGATTCAACACAGAAACTTTTAGTTAAACAGGGCTTGCGAGCCCCAGCATTTGAAGATTATGTCGATCTGTTATGGGACTACTACAATCGCTATTTGGACCCTGCTAAGAACAGAGAGAACTTGGCTGAACTCGCCCTTAAAAATAAAACTGTTTTAATTACAGGCGGCTCAAGTGGAATTGGCTATGCGAGCGCCAAACGGGCTCTGAGTTATGGTGCTCGAGTTATTCTGGTTGCCCGGCATCAAGATAAACTAAATGAGTGTAAAGAGGCATTAATTGCCAGCGGTGTAGACCCAGAACGAATCGACATCTATACGTGTGATTTATCCCATTTTGATGAGTGTGACGCGCTTGTTACCTATATAGAGGATAAGTACGTTTCACTTGATGTTTTGTTTAGTAATGCTGGACGCTCAATTCGTCGTTCTCTTTCTCGCTCTGAAGGGCGTTTCCATGATTTGGAGCGAACGATGCAGTTAAATTATTTTGGGGCTTCGCGCTTGATTTTGGGGCTTCTTCCTTCCATGGTCAAAAATGGTGGAGGGCATATTCTTCATTCTTCTTCAATGGGTACTATGGCTGTCACGCCACGTTTTGGGCCTTATATGGCAAGCAAATCTGCTATGGATGCGTTGTGTGACTCGCTGGCTGCAGAGTTTGCTAACCGGGATATAAGTGTCACCTCGATAAAATTCCCCTTGGTTAAGACCGAAATGGTTGCGCCAACGAAAGAATATAAAAATGCCGACCTGGTAAGCGCCGAGGATGCGGCACAAATGTTTATTGATGCGGTGATAGATAAGCCCAGAAAGCAACTTACCGGAATGGGCCTGTTTTTGGGGGCTATATCTTTATATGCGCCAGAATTAGTAACCCAGATCTATAACTACCTTTATCAAATATGGCCTGATGAGCAAGGAGAGTACCCCGAAATGGGCTTGGATAGGGCGCTTTTGACAAGTATTGTGCCGAACTCACCTTTATAGGGCTGTCATCAGTAGTGATATTTT
>NZ_LWFE01001501.1:0-1554 GCF_001635675.1 Oleiphilus sp. HI0061
AGTGTTCTGCTGCTTCGATCAACATAACAGGCGGCAATACCTGACCATTATCCCTAACACCCAAAAGAATTTCGTAATGAGGCTTGGCATTGGGGTCGGTGGTGATCGGACGAATTTCCTGACAGCGAAGTGTCAGCAATTCATCGAGATCCTGATCAAGCTTTTGAACCCACTCCAACATCTGATCACGCTTGTGCTGGTCTTTGTCTAGCGCTTCATACAGTACAACGCGATTTCGCCCATGCTCTTTAGCAGAGTCGCATGCGACACCCGCTTTTCGCATCAAGGTGTCGTAGGAGTCAATTTCAACTTCAAAATCGGCAACACCAATACTCACCGTCGTATTGATAGCATGGTCTTCCCAAGTAAAGCTTTGCGAACTGACTTCTTTACAAATATTTTCTGCTACATCGTTTGTCGTTTCAAGCGAACAATTGACCAAAATCATACCAAATTCATTACCACCCAAACGCCCGCAAAATGCATCTTCCAGGCCTTGTGCTTTAATGGTCTGAGCAACATGCTTCAATAAAGCATCACCAGCATGATGCCCATAGCTGGTATTGGTTAAATTGAACTTATCGACATCGATATAAATCAAAGTCGCTTTACTTTGATTAGTAACAGCACCGGAAATACTTTGTTCTAAGCCGCGTTCAAATGCCTGACGATTAAGTAAACCTGTCAATACATCACAACTAGACTGGCTAGCAAGTTCTTCGTAAACAGACTGAACCATTTGATGTAAGCCTTGGTCAACCAAGGGCACTTCATCGTTATCAACAAAGCTTGCTTTATTAGCTTTAAACAGTTCGACCAACTTATCCAAAGGCATATCTTCATCTTTCATGCCTTGGCTATCAACAAATACGAACCGGAAAGACTCACTTCCTGACCAGGCGAGGCGCAAGCATCTGGCACGCCCTTGATCATCTTTTATTTCAACCCATTCACCAACTTTCATCGTCACTACGCGCTTATGCCAATGAGAAGCTTGTGGGTCCTGACCCTGATCTGGACGCAGGTCTTTAATCTCTTTTTCAGTTTTCTCGTAAGGCCATTCGTATCGATCAATCTTGACGAGCAGCGGATCAACATCATGGAACAAACAATCTTCCAGTCGCTGCAATACCGTCTCATATCCAACAGGCCCAACAATTGTTAACTCTTTTGTGATTAGTTCTAATATAGAAGGCGCTTCCAACTCCATTTCTAGTTCAACGGCCCATTGGTCACTATCATCAACCTCTTCACCCAACCACGATAAAAGTACATCTACAACATTTAATGCTTCGGTATAGCCTTCACTTGTTTCGCCATCGCGAACAGCGACTAAGGCCAAATGCTCACGCCACCCGGCTTTATCAAGAAGCTCCATCAGTACAACCGGAACTGACTGTCCCTGCAAAAGTTCATTAAGGTCTGTTACAACTTTATGACGAGCACTTGCTACCTTTTGCTTTCCCTCATAGGCCCGAGCAATGCGATCCGAATTACGTTTTTGCGCGATTGCTTGGCGTTCTAATAAATCATCTAGCTCTTTTACAACTTTTT
>NZ_LWFE01001502.1:0-1103 GCF_001635675.1 Oleiphilus sp. HI0061
GTATGAGTACGGTCCGATTCTACGAGAGAATCTGACTCGAATCGAAATTGAGGGTTGATCATGGGACTTAGAACAGTTTTAGATAAAATGGAGCCCCATTTCGAGAAAGGGGGCAAGTACGAGAAGTGGTATGCGCTTTACGAAGCTGCTGACACCATTTTTTATTCGCCATCAAGTGTAACCAAAACCACATCTCATGTTAGAGATGGTATCGACCTTAAGCGTATTATGATTACGGTTTGGTTGTGCGCATTCCCTGCTATGTTTTTTGGTATTTGGAACGTCGGTTTCCAGGCAAATACTGCTATAGCGGCTGGGCTGGGTACTATACCAACCGATTGGCATAGCATGTTTTTCATTGGCCATGATGCGTCAAATATTCTTCATAACTTCGTATATGGCGCAGCATACTATATACCTATCTACCTGACAGTGTTTGTAGTGGGTGGTTTTTGGGAAGTGTTGTTTGCCACCGTGCGTAAGCATGAAGTTAACGAAGGCTTTTTTGTTACTTCAATACTATTTACCTTAATCGTTCCAGCTGATATCCCCTTGTGGCAGGTTGCTCTAGGTATTTCCTTTGGTGTTGTTGTTGGTAAGGAAATTTTTGGCGGTACAGGCAAGAACTTCTTGAACCCAGCCTTAACTGGTCGTGCGTTTTTGTTCTTTGCATACCCTGCCGAGATTTCGGGCGACGCAGTTTGGACTGCTGTCGACGGCTTTAGTGGCGCGACGCCTCTAAGCATTGTTGCAGCCAGCGGAATTGAAGGTCTTAACCAATCAGTTTCATGGGTCGACGCGTTCTTAGGCTTTATTCAGGGCTCAATTGGTGAAACTTCGACGCTAGCGATTATGATTGGCGGTTTTGCATTGCTTGCAACCAAAATTGCTTCCTGGCGTATCGTTGTTGGTGTATTTGGTGGTATGACAGCAATGTCACTTATCTTCAATATGATCGGCTCTGACACTAACCCTATGTTTGCAATGCCTTTTTATTGGCATCTTGTTATTGGTGGTTTTGCGTTCGGGATGTTTTTTATGGCAACAGACCCAGTATCCGCATCAATGACTAACCAAGGTAAGTTTGTATTTGGTGCGCTCAT
>NZ_LWFE01001503.1:0-1179 GCF_001635675.1 Oleiphilus sp. HI0061
CCTGCCTTGTGCCTAAAGCCGACTTGGATGTGAGCGTCAAACTCGGTGAAGAGTCCATTCCTGTATCAATTGATAGCGAAACGTCTTTCGTAGGAGCTGAAGCGACTCAGAATAAAACAACTTTAAGCGAAAACTGTAATAGCTACGTTCCGTTAATCAAACTTGCTTGGGCTCGAAGTGGCGACAAGGGCAATCATTCCAATATCGGTGTCATCGCGCGCTCTGAGGAATACCTGCCCTATATTCGTGAAGCTTTAACTGAAGACTTCGTTGCTGAATACATGTCACATACGCTTGACCCAGAACATGGCAAGGTCAATCGTTGGGACCTTCCCGGCATCAATGCCGTGAACTTTTTACTCGAAAACAGCCTAGGTGGAGGTGGCGTTGCTAGCTTGCGCATTGACCCTCAAGGCAAAGCTTTCGCACAACAATTATTACAAGCTGCCATCCCTGTTCCTCAGGCCTTGGCCAATAAACTGTAGGTAAGATAAATCATGAGTCACCCTTATCAATCAATCTTCAGAGATGACCTATACCAAGACAAAGTATTTATCGTAACGGGCGGCGGCAGCGGCATTGGCCGTTGTACCGCTCATGAGCTAGCAGGGCTTGGCGCGCATGTCATCATTATTGGTCGTAAGCAAGAAAAGCTGGATGCTGTGGTTGCTGAAATCATCGAAGATGGTGGCAGTGCTGAAGGTTTTTCTTGCGATATTCGCGAAGAAGATATCGTCAAAGAAACGGTTAATGAAATCGTTAAGAAACACCCTGTGATATCGGGTTTAGTGAACAATGCAGGCGGTCAGTTCCCTGCCCCACTTACCGGTATTAACCAGAAAGGTTGGGAAACGGTGGTACGCACCAATCTAACCGGCGGCTTCTTGATGGCTAAAGAAGTGTATCTGCAAAGTATGAGTAAGCACGGCGGATCAATTGTCAATATCGTCGCTGATATGTGGGGTGGTATGCCAGGCATGGGGCACTCCGGTGCAGCCCGCGCAGGCATGGTGAACTTCACTCAAACGGCTGCCGTTGAATGGGCAGCGTCAGGCGTTCGTGTTAATGCTGTCGCACCGGGCTGGGTGATCACCAGCGGCATGGATACTTATCCTCCAGCCATGAAGCCTTGGATTCTAGGTTTAAAAGATGCTATTCTTTTAAACCTAGAATCCAAGG
>NZ_LWFE01001504.1:0-1482 GCF_001635675.1 Oleiphilus sp. HI0061
CGTTACCCTGCGTCAGACTGGAATATATACTGCGCACAAGCCTCCGATGGTGACAACTGGAGCGATGACTCACCCAAGTGCTCGAGGCTCTTGAAAGACGATATTCTACCTCTCGTGCAATATTTTGCTTACATTGAGATTACTAAGCTAGATCATCAAATGCTGTGGCATGAATATGAAAAACTGGCTAAGGAGTTTGAGGACTCTTTCGCCATGCAAAACATTAAAGACGAGAGTGACATCTACCCTGTCTTCCACGAATTATTTCAGAGGAAGCCGGCATGACAGATAAAGACAACAAACAAAATGAAGAGCGTAAAAAGAGTTATATTGCGACTGGCTCGGAATGGTCATTTGAACAGCTAGAACGCTTTGATGATGCCATTTCAGACATAGCAAAAGAATATAAGCTAGACACCTACCCTAACCAAATTGAAGTGATTAGCTCTGAGCAAATGCTCGATGCCTATTCCTCGGTCGGTATGCCTCTAGGCTATTATCACTGGTCTTACGGGAAACAGTTCCTACAAAACGAAAAAGGTTATAAGCGCGGCCAAATGGGGCTCGCCTATGAGATCGTTATTAACTCTAACCCATGTATCGCTTACTTGATGGAAGAGAATACCTTGATGATGCAGGCCTTAGTCATCGCGCATGCATCATATGGTCATAACTCTTTTTTCAAAGGCAACTACCTGTTCCGCACCTGGACCGATGCCAGCGCAATAATAGACTACCTTCTGTTCGCCAAAAACTATATTGCAAAGTGTGAAGGCCGTTATGGCGTCGATACCGTAGAAACCTTTCTAGACTCCTGCCACGCAGTAATGAATTACGGTGTTGACCGTTATAAGCGCCCTGCTCCTATATCAGCTGAAGAAGAATTGAAACGACAAGAAGAGCGCGAGTTCCATCTGCAGCAGCAAGTTAATGAGCTGTGGAGAACCATTCCTGTCAGCGGCGACAAAGAAGAAGCCGAGAAAGATCAACGCTACCCTGAAGAACCGCAGGAGAATCTGCTTTATTTCTTTGAGAAGAATGCCCCCATGCTTGCCCCATGGCAACGGGAAGTACTACGTATCGTGAGAAAAATTGCCCAGTATTTCTACCCGCAAAGACAAACTCAGGTAATGAATGAGGGTTGGGCAAGCTTTTGGCACTACACCATCATGAATACGATGTATGACAAAGGTTTGGTGAATGAAGGCTTTATTATCGAGTTCTTAAAATCACACACAGCGGTGGTCTATCAACCTCCCTTTGATAGCCAATGGTACAGCGGCATCAACCCTTATACGCTTGGTTTTGCCATGTTTCAGGATATCAAACGTATCTGCCAACAACCTACGGATGAAGATCGACAATGGTTCCCAGATATCGCGGGCACAGACTGGCTGGAAACACTCGATTTTGCCATGCGAAACTTTAAAGATGAAAGCTTTATCCTACAGTTCCTTTCACCTAAGGTAATTCGGGACTTAA
>NZ_LWFE01001505.1:0-1193 GCF_001635675.1 Oleiphilus sp. HI0061
AGCGCCATGTTTGCCCATCGCCAACACCAGCATGTGCTGAGGGATAGGTGCACCGCCCTCTTTTGCTCTAGAAAAAGGGGTGCCATAACGCTCGCAAAGCTGTTTGTATAAGACATCCAAAGCAACTTCAACCGCTGCATCGGCCAAAGCACTTACGTCCGAAAGTGTTTCTTCCAGCTCTACCAAGCTTAAGAGATCGCGCCACATAAGCCGCGTCATTTCATAGCGACGAAATACTCGCAGAACTGACATCAATTCAGCTTCATCATTGACTGCTTTACAGCGTGAACTTAAATCGCGCTTATATTGCCCTTCCAACTTTGAAGTAAACAGTGCTGAATCGCTGCCCGACCACTCATGCAACCATTCAGGGTACTTTAAACTGGACTCTCTAACATAGTCGCTGCGCGACCATACATCCAAAATGCTCTGAATAAAGTCTTTTGACCAAGGGCATTCGAGCGTTTCCCAGCGAATATCTTCCAAACATGCTTCGCCAACATAATAAGCACTCAACTCTTGCCAGGCGTTACGTAGACTTGCTTGAATAAACCCCGGAAACTGATTAATTACATTCTCAACTTGGGTACCGATTGCGATGTTAGCACTGCTCATATAGATAGCTCTCAATTTTCGATATTGTTATCTGAGAAAAGTAACGCAGCGAGCATGTCAGCTCAATGCGCTTGATCAAGTATGTCTGAAATACTTAGCTCGCTGCCAATAAAGAATAGCCTCTCTCGGCTTTACTCGTGTCAGACGCTTTCAAGTGAATAGCTTGCCCCAATACGGCTGCCAAACTTTTTAGCGCTTCAACCTCACCCGACATTAGCTCTAGCTCAATTTCTTTGATTGGCAGACACTTACCTTTTGACAACACCTCGCCCTGGTCAAAAGCTAATTCAATTTCGCTACCCTGCCATTCAATTAATACCTGATGCCTAACAAAGTTCGTCTCAAACACCGCATTTAAACTTTCCAAATTCATTCCTTCCGGCCAAACATCCAAGCCCTCTAGAAGTGAAATATCTAGCTTGTTATCCGCCAATTCCCATTCCCATTCACCACGTTCACTTAGACCGCTTACCGACTTCCCCTTGGTCTTCAAGGTTTGAATAAAAGCATCGCCTTTTTTCCGAACCCGCAAAGCCATTCGATGCTGGTTCAATATCTTATCAGGCGTATCATAGTAA
>NZ_LWFE01001506.1:0-1181 GCF_001635675.1 Oleiphilus sp. HI0061
CATATCCAAGCACAAGGTACGAGTAATGATAGCTCCGTTCGCTCTCTTGGGGTGATAGAGTGGAGCGCAAGGTATCGTCATGATATCGACTTCAATCAAGCGCTTAGTGTTAAGCTGGGCCAGTTTTTCTTACCGACCTCAATGGAAAATATAGATCGCTTCTGGGAATCCCCTTATACCATTAGCTACTCTTCGCTCAATAGCTGGATAGGTGAGGAGTTTCACCCTATCGGCTTAGACATGTCTTATCGTTATCATTTTGATAGTGGGCCAGAGTTATCGGCAGCTGCAACGGTCTTTGGTGGTAATGATTCAATGGGCGCTTTGTTGGCCTATAGAGGTTGGACTTACGGGCGTCAGCGCACGGTATTGGGTGATGTATTGGCCTTGCCTGAGCTCAGCAACCTTCAAGACGGGCAGATTTTTGCGGGGCAGCGAGATGACGGTACTAAACCTTTTGGTCGAGATCTTGATGGTCGGCCAGGGTATGCGCTGAGGTCATCACTGGCTTTGGATGAGCTGAATATAAAGCTCACTTGGGTCGATAACCGGGGCGATACGACACTTCTACATGCAGAATATGCCTGGAAAACCCGCTTTGCTATGGCTGGCTTGGCTTGGCGTATTAGTGAGGGCTGGGAGTTCTTATCGGAAGCCTCTCAAGGCAGCTCTGAAATGGGAGCGGGTCCTGGCATTGATATAGATTTCTACAGCCTGTACGGCATGTTTTCCTACCGTCTGAATGACTATCGAATCAGCTATCGCTATGACCAGTTTGGTATTGATGACCAAGATCAGATGGACCAAGAAAATAACGAGTTTGGGCGTAGTCATACCTTAGCGTTAATGTGGCAGGAAGAAGACAGTGCGCTGCGCTTAGGGGCGGAAGTCTTGTTCCTTAAGAGTAAGCGATACCGCGTACTTGAGGGCCCGCAAGTCTATCGTGACAGCGATTCTATTAGTGTCAGTATGTTGGCTCAGTATACCTTCTAGAATATGCGAAGGCTCAGCAAGCCAATAAATGGAAGAGCCTTGCTTTCATTGTGAGTTAGGGGACTAAAATTACTTTACCAATATTCTTGCGTTGCTCGATATGCTCATGCGCTTTGGCTGCATCCTTGAAGGAAAACGTGCTATCGACATGAAGCTTGATCCAGCCTTCAGCATAGCCTTTTAGTATC
>NZ_LWFE01001507.1:0-1065 GCF_001635675.1 Oleiphilus sp. HI0061
CGTAAGCGATAACGCCCATGCCAAAAATGATAAAAATCCAAGGTCCATACCAGAGCATTAAGGTTTCACTACTAACTTTTGGCTTATAGGTGACGAAATCTCCAAAGCGATCAATCATAAATTGAACAACTTCTTCAGGACTACTCCCTTCTTCAAGTAAACGGTGAACCTCTTTGCGCATGTCGGCAGCAATTGGGGCGTTAGAGTCAGCGATATCTTGATTTTGACATTTTGGGCAACGGAGCTCCTTAGTCAACTCAAGGTAATTCATGCGCCTTTCTTCATCAGAAAACTGATAAACGTCTATATTTGCGCTAATAGGAAGCGAAAAGAAAGTTGTAAGGGAAAACAGCAAAATTAATCTGCTTGTGAGCTCGTTCATAGCACCACCTTTCCTTCGAGTTTGTCGATCAAAGGCTTAAGCGTCGAGTGCCAGACTTTGTCATCAACGACACCAACATGGCGATGCCTGACATATCCGTGCTGATCGATAATGTATGTCTCTGGAGCACCGTAAACACCTAGATCAAATCCAAGCTTTCCCTCAGGGTCGTAAATGTTGAATGTATAAGGGTTGCCTAGTTTTGCAAGCCAAACCTGAGCAGCATCACGCTCATCCTTGTAATTTAATCCAGCGATTTTGACGCCCTGCTCTGACAGAGTGTTTAGATAGGGGTGCTCAACTCGACACGATGGGCACCAGGTTGCCCAGACATTTAAGAGCATTACCTCACCGCTGAATACTGAGTTATTGAGCTGCTTATTTTGGTCTGACAAAGAACTCAGCTGAAACTTCGGTACTGGGTCGTTTAGCCGTGCCGTTTCTAGTTTGGTAGGATCCTTACCGATAGCGGTATATAGTATGAGCCCAAGAGCAATAGTAAGAACGAGAGGTGTGAAAAGGACGATTCTTTTGTTCATACCAGGCCTCCATTTTTATTGTCTACGAGTTTTGACTTTAAGCGATAACGACGATCACTTATCGCAAACAATCCACCTAGCGCCATAAAAATAGTGCCAAGCCAAATCCATCTAACGAAGGGTTTTATTTGAATACGAACTGCC
>NZ_LWFE01001508.1:0-1184 GCF_001635675.1 Oleiphilus sp. HI0061
TACCGACTACTCCTTAATTCGCTCGGGTTGCTTACATCGTGCCAACGGTGGCTACCTGTTGATTGATGCGGCGAAGGTGCTTGAACAACCTTTTGTGTGGGACGGGATCAAGCGAGCNCTGCGTTCCAAGGAACTGCAAATCAATTCCCTGGAAAGAGAAGTGACTTTGTCTGGAACGATTTCTTTGGAACCGGAACCGATTCCATTAGATGTTAAGATTATTCTCTTTGGTGACCTCGAAACTTATCTATTGCTTCAGAATTACGACCCTGAGTTTGAAGAACTGTTTAAAGTGACAGCGGACTTCGAAAACGAAATGAATCGTACGCCTGAATCACAGATGCTTTACGCAAAATTCATTTCTAGTCTCGTACACGAAAAAGGCTTTCTTCACTGTGACAAGAAAGCGGTGGCTCGGGTAATTGAGTTTAGCTCCCGCCAGGCTGAAAATCAGAATAAGTTGTCACTTCACGCCTCTGAAATATCTAATTTGCTGCGAGAGTCAAACTACTGGGCGCGTGAGCAACGTTCAACAATGATCAGACAGTCTCACGTAGAGCGCGCTTTAGAAAGTGCCGAACACCGCAATGGGCGAATCAAAGATCAACTGTTTGATACGATAAGAGATGGCTCTACTTTGCTATCCGTTAGCGGTTCGGTTGTTGGGCAGATCAATGCACTGTCAGTGTACTCCACGGCGGGTTCGGAGTTCGGAATGCCAAACCGTGTTACTGCAAATTGTTATTTTGGTGATGGTGATATCACAGATATCGAGCATCATGCCAAGTTGGGCGGCAATATCCATACTAAGGGGATTTTGATCCTATCGTCTTATTTGTCATCCTTATTTGCAAAAGATGATCTGATGCCTCTATCTGCAAGTATTGCTTTTGAACAGTCTTACGGTGAGGTTGATGGCGATAGCGCGTCGATGGCCGAGTTCTGCGCCTTAATTTCTTCACTTGCTGATGTGCCAATTCTTCAGCACTTCGCAGTGACCGGCTCAGTGAATCAGTTTGGTGAAGTTCAGCCAATTGGTGGCGCAAATGAGAAAATAGAAGGCTTTCTCGATGCTTGTGAGTTAATCGGCAGTGATCAGAAGCAAGCGGTTATTATCCCTAAAAGCAATATTGCCAATCTTATGTTAAGCCAGAAGGTGATTAATGCCGTTAAGAAAAAGCGCT
>NZ_LWFE01001509.1:0-1124 GCF_001635675.1 Oleiphilus sp. HI0061
GACGAAGTTCACCCAGGAGCTGATATCACCTCCGATGCAGACATTCTGCAAGCGTGCAAAGATCGTTTAGGTCTGGTTTATCACCCCGTGGGTACCTGCAAAATGGGTAATGACGATATGTCTGTCGTTGACGACCAGTTGCGTGTTCATGGCATCTCAAAGCTACGAGTAGTCGACGCATCGATCATGCCCACTTTAATAAGCGGCAATACCAATGCACCTGTAATAGCGATTGCTGAAAAGGCATCCGACCTAATATTGTCACCATCAACCATGCTCAACTAAATGATGAGTACAAATCACTTTTGTGAGCAATAAGTCTATTACGTAATAAAATACACAACTTTTGAACATTAAACATTCAAATAGTACACAACATAAGCACGTTTAAATCGATAAAAATAGAGGCAAACAAATGAACTGCGCGGCGAAAATTTCTACTCACGATACATCTATTGAAGAACGATTAACTATGCTTAAGTCAGCGGCTCGAGCTAATCCTTACCCTTCCTTCAATGAGAGGAAAAAAAATCTTCTAAATCTTCGTAGCCAAATTCAGCGTTACCAAGATGCCATTACCGCTGCAGCAGCCAAAGACTTTGGCTGGCGCGCACCAGCTGAATCTAAACTTATTGATGTGCTCGGGCCCGTTTTAGAAATCAATCATGCAGTTCACAAACTCAAAAAGTGGATGAAGCCTAGTCGTAGATCCACGGAGTTACTCTTCACAAGTAATAAAGCCAAAGTACATTACCACCCCAAAGGTGTTGTCGGAATCATCTGCCCATGGAACTTTCCCTTATACCTAGCGTTAGGGCCTCTTATTGCAGCTTTGGCAGCGGGCAACAGAGCGATGATCAAAATGCCGGAGAATTGCCCTAACTCAGCCGCATTACTGCAAGAAATGCTTAGCGAAATTTTTCCTGAAGACTTGGTGGATGTGTTGCCTGGTGACCACCCGGATGCGATGAAAATTTCAGAGCAGCCTTTCGATCATTTGGTGTTTACAGGCTCGCCTAAAACCGGGCGTATTATCATGAGTAACGCGGCTAAAAATCTGGTACCTGTCACTTTAGAACTCGGTGGAAAATCGCCGGCAGTTGTGTGTGAAGGCGCCAACCTGA
>NZ_LWFE01001510.1:0-995 GCF_001635675.1 Oleiphilus sp. HI0061
CCAAGGGCAGAGCTATTCTTTCTCAGGGGGCTTTTCTTACTCTCTTTCTTATGACACCTCTTTAAGTATATCGACCCAGGTTGGTTATAGTACTGAAACTAAATTAACTTTCGTTGGTTCGGGGACGGCAGTTTCGCCTGACTCGGTGAGTGGTTCGATGAACTTCTCACTGGGTATTCGTGTTGACCCTAAGACGATTACAAACGTTAGCTTTGGCTTTGGGCTTACTGAAGATGCGTCTGACTTAAGTATGGGGATCTCTTATCCAATTAATATAGGTGCTTTCAACTGGTAATCATGTGTCAGGAGTAAGGTGATGACTGCTTTGCTCTCGAGCGCACTTGTTTAATCTTTAGAATAGTAATGGGAAAAGGAATTAATTGGTGAAATCATTGCATTGGAAAGTAAAGAAACTGCTGGTGGTCGTATTGATTGCTACGTTTGCTTTCCCTCCCCAAGTTGTAGCTCAGCTAGCGAACGGCATTACGATTGATACTAAGGCTCTTTCCTTGGGTAATGCGATGCAGGCTGACGTAAATCCTGGTGTTTCAGCGGTTTACCATAACCCCGCTCAGCTTACCCGACTCAAAGAGCGTCACTTTGAGGTTGATCAGTTATTAATTGGTTTGGATCTTGATGCCGTATTTACTGCCCCTGATGACTATCAGTTGTTTGGTTTAGATGGTACAGGCTTTAATACCTATGACCCTACCGTACCGAGAGACCCTGTAGTAGGAGGCGATGGTCGAGGTAAGAGCCATACTAACAGGCTTTCTTTATATCTACCTGGCTTTGGTTTGCAGCAATGGGTGTGGAATGGCCCAACGATACTACCTCCGCAGATTGGCTTTTCGGTAAACCCTCCTGGTTCAAAGTTTACTTTTGCAAATAAAAATTATATCCACTCCGCTTTAGCTTTGTACAAAGAGCTGGAAGACCCTGGTCGATTTTTGGGTAAAGAAGCAGCAATTCAGCGTTTTACTTACTTTTCTCCG
>NZ_LWFE01001511.1:0-17185 GCF_001635675.1 Oleiphilus sp. HI0061
TGAGCCTGAGCCTGAGCCTGAGCCTGAGCCTGAGCCTGAGCCTGAGCCTGAGCCTGAGCCTGAGCCTGATAATTTTGTTGACGAAGCCCCTGATTCGTCAAGCAATAATTTTGGCTCATCAACAGGCCTTCCCGCTGGCGTGCTCGACCAAAATATTGGCCTGCGAACTAGCCTGGGAGACGAGCAACATTATCGGAGTGCCTTATCGCAATTCGTCGCTGAAGTTGGCGAGATCAGACAGCACTTAAACTCTGGGCTCAGCGCTATCAACAAACAAATGATCACTGAGAAAGCAAGCCGCTTACGCACAAGTGCTGAAGAACTGGGTATAAATAGAGTAGCTTGCCTGGCAATTGATCTGGAAAACAACACACAGTTCCCAAATGAAGTGCAAGAAGAAGCAATAAGCTCTTTTGCTAAAGAACTGGATTATGCAGAACAGGAAATCAGAAAGGTTCTTGGAGAGAGTAACAGCTAGATTTGTACCGAGCCTCGCTGGCAGGTCGCACCTTTGAACCTATCTAACTCCGCATAGCGAGGGCTGGGGCCCTCTGCAGGACTCTCTTATGTATATTGCTCTTGAAGATAAGAAATAATATCTGACGACTCATACATCCATTGTTGCTCACCATCTTTTTCTATTCTTAAGCATGGCACCTTAAGCTTTCCTCCACCGGACTGTAGCTCTTCAGCAAACTGCTTATTGCGTTTCGCATCACGAGTCTCAATATTTAAGCCCTGACGACGCGCAGCCCATCGAACCTTTACGCAAAATGGACAGGCAGCATACTGATATAGCGATATGTTCTGCGTCGCCGCGTCCAGTTCTAACTGCTTCTCGCTGGAAAGCTTGGGTTTACGAGGCTTAAACAGAAAATCAACTAATAGAATAATACGGCCTAATAGCCATCGAACAACAGACATGCAACGAACCTCTTTCGTAAATCGCTAGAATATGGCACCGTAAAACTGCACAAAACTTATACAGCTATCTCTACGGCGCACGCGGATTCTATCAGAAAAGAGGCATAATTTCCTAGGGATGATCAGCCCGAATCAAGGGAGCATAGGCCTGACAACAGGATCTACTTATAATTCGATCTTGGGTGCAAGGTAAGCACAAACACTCGTTACTTGCTGCCAGTCTTTAATCACTGAGGGGTTATTTTTCAAGAAGTGCTTAGCGACATAAGCTCCGCCAGCGGCTTCGGCCAGTACTTCATAATCATAATCGACCTCATCCGCATCCAAAGCCTGAAGCGCATCAAAGATACTCACTTCTGACTCTGCAAATGAATTAATGAGTCCTTCACGATACATCTCGATCAGCCTATCAATCGAATAAGCTTGAGTGTTAACTTGATAGCCCTTAGCCAACAACAAAATATCGATATCACTGCCTTGTTTAACCGCAAGAATACCTGCACCTTGATTGTTTCGGGAATTACCATTACCCACGAGTAAAATACGTGAGGTATATAGGTCAAAGGCATATTCAGCGACTTTATCCCGCGATTTGGTCTTGACCATATTCAAACCAATATCAATCACATTACTATCAAGCGCACCTTCCATGAATGAGTAGTGTGGCATTTCGACAAACTCGACATGAGAAAAGTATGCGCTCGAGCATTCCATCAAATTTGCAAGACTTCCTGAAGCAATACCGTTATCAACTTTGAAAGAAAGATGAGGTACGTAACCAATTCGAACGGACGATTCAAACCGCTTATTATCTGTGGCGTAGCTTGCTCCAGAGAGCAGTCCAGCCAGCATCGCGCAGACAATCATAGGTAAAAAGTGTCTAAAAGCAGACATAAAACGCATAGGCATGTAACTCACCTTAAATTTATTATGTAAGTGGTGGAAAAAGCTTGGGTTATTTTTATGATAGCACTACTTATGGTAATAGAAAGGCAAAGTAAAAACTATGCATTAGGTCTAGCTTGTGCAAGGTCATCCGGGGTAAGCAATTTAGCCGCACGATGGACAAGCTTGCCGCCACCTCTTAGTGAACGATAGACGATATCCAGAATATCTCGGTGCACGGCTTCAATAGGTTTGGCTATTTGACTCACTACGGGTAATTTTTGCATCACATAAAAGGGCTCTTCAGCAATTGAGTAATGAACCGTCTCAACTGTTTCTACCGTTTTATCGTAAGCGCTCGCCATCAAATCGATAGTGCCTGCTAATAAAGCTTGATTGGACACATCTTGCTGCCCAGCTTCGGGGATATAGGGTTTACGTATTACCTGATAGTTGATTAAATCGAGCGCTTTCCCCGCATGACGTGTACGCAATCTTCGCTCATCTTCATCAACCCAGCATGCTATCTGCTGGTACACGCGGTCAGAGTGCGCCAATGGAATATGTGGCAGGCCTTCAAAGTGAGCGTTTTAGCTATGTGTTGGCGCAGAGCCCGGGTTAGCACTACCCTGTCTGACCAAGCTACCCCCCATCACTCTGCTAATAAAGCTATCTTCATTCTTTCCAACACTACCACTAATAAAGTAATGACGAGCCTGATCATAGAAACTCGCACATGACGACTCAATGTCTTCAGATGGAGCAAAAAACTTCAAGCCATGCTTTAAATCTTGAATACCTTCACTCCGCCGATCAATCCAATCAGCCCAATGGCTAATGTAATCCCGAGGAAAGTGTCGAACGATTTCACCGCTAAAGTGGCCAAACTTTTCAAGCGGTGAGCCTTCGTGCGGTGTACCCAAGTACATACATTTACTTAAGTTCGAGAGCCAAGGCATATCAGTTTGGATGGCACAATATTGAGCATGTCGAAGTAAGAGTCCGCCCATACTGAAACCGACAAGCATCAGTTCATCAATATTAATCGGGTAGGCTTCGTGCAATTGAGTCAGTTGCTTTGCCAGAAGACGACCATTTTTTTCTAAAGAAAGTCCGGTATTGTAGCGAAGATAGAACGGTGTATAACCAAAATCTTCCTGCAACTTTGTACCATAGTTTTCCCTGACATCGCCGCCTTTATAGTCGAAACAGCTATCAATATAATGATCGACGAGAGATTCCCCTTCACTGGGAGCCTTTAGGTGGTAATCCCAAACCGTTTCCAGGTTTGTTAGCCCATGAACAAATACAACCACCTTATTACTTAACGGCGCATCCAGCTGATGAACGAGGTGTTCATTTAAGACCAAGCGTTTGTAGTGGTAATAAAAGCCCATCTGGATAGCCAAAGGGTTACATTCTTTTTCAAGGTAGTCACCTATCACTCCATTGAGGATGGAGCGCCCTAGACGCCCCCAATGTTTATGGGTCTCTTGACCTTCAACAGTATGACTCATACATGATCTCCGTAAGTGAAGATCTTCAGATTAGCATGTTTTCTGGAATATGAGACATGATCCAACTCAATCAATGAAGGCTATTCAAATGTCATCCCTCTTAAACACGAACTTAGCCAAGTAAGTACCGCTGTGACGAAGCCCTATAAATTCAGTGCGATAAGATCACAGAATCACCACGTACTTCTACTTATTAAGAAGTCTTGTCACAAAAACAAAGTGTCAAGACCGATTTGTTGCTTAAAATTCCCTATGATGCTCACTTATAAACGCACTAGATAAAAGACAAACGCTTTAACAGCATTGATAGATAAGTTTCGGAATAAAACGTGTATAGCAGTTCTATAAAAAAAGCGCCCCTTGACAGCTCAGTGCTCACCTTAAAGCTCTACGACAGTGCATCTAAAGGCCCCGAAGGCTTGGCACAAGAACTTTGCGACATCTTCGGCAGCGCTTCAATTGACCTTAGTGAACGCCTAATCCCTTGGCAAAGCTCGTTATTGAGCGAGACTGAGCTAAGCGACATTCGCAAGGAAGCACCGGCCGGTAGCTCTAGTTCTTATTATATTTTTGTTCACAAACACGTACTTTATCCGTGTATTCCTTTCGACCATCGCGCCGAGTTGGTCGCTAGCATTGCTTTTGATCGCCGCGCAGAAGCCCAGCTCCCCCTATCCAATACACAGAGACACCTACTGCCACATATCGCCCAGGCCTTACTTCTCTGCCATAAAATAAACCAACAGCAGCAAGAAATTGAATCAGTTTATCAAGTTCTGGGCCACTACCCACTCCCCACCCTTGCTGTCGATAACCAAGTTAATAGTGTGTTTAGCAATAAGTTGTTTAGACAATTAATCAATTCATCTATTACAAACGAAGAGTTTGACGCGAGTACATCATTAAGGCATCTAGCTCGTGAGCACATCGACCTACTGAAGTTATGCACTCGGGCTAATCAGCGCATCGTACTTAGAAATGCTATCCACGACTGTATGAATGCGACAAGCAAGCACAGCGTGTTGTTCAAGCTAAGTATTAATGAAATAGAATATCCGGTAATTATCAGCACGACAGCTTGCGTACCCAGGCTGTTCAGACATTACACCAGAACCGGCCTTGCATGGGTGTATTTTTTAGGCGCCAACTATGCGCAACACTTAAAAGAAAACCTAAGATTTCAGGCTCTGAAACTGAGTAAGGCAGAGAAAGAATTAAGCATTTTACTATTCGAAGGAGCTCGCCTTAGTGATATTTCAGAGCACAGAGGCGTCTCCGAACAGACTGTACGCAAGCAACTCCAATCAGTGCTTCGTAAAACTAGGCTTGAAAGCCAGGAAGCGCTAATTTTATTTTTATTTGAACACTGTATTGAATACGGATTAGTTAAGTAGTCACAAGGATGTAGTCATGATTAACCTGCTCGAAAATAACGCACCACTTACCATAGAGAAATTCAGCCTCGAAGAAGATGAACTGATCTCCCTTATCTATCGCTTCGCGAGCAAGAAAGACGAATGGTTCAATCTACTGCTGAGCCTGTCAAACTGTATTTCCATCTCTGAAAACCTACCTCATGAGCATCCGTTTAGAGACGTTTCCTTGCGTGTCATGAAACACCTGAAAACGGCGATCAAAATCAGTGCCCAACTTAGCAGCCAGGAACACCCCTTACAGACAGAAAGTTCCCTGAACCATATTCCCATGGCGGCATTAATTATTAATGAGACAGGCCGAATAATTGACATCAATGAGCGAGCTGAGCACTTCTTCAATGCCAGTCAGCACTGGCAAATTGATCAGGGTTACCTGAGCGCGGAACACCTTCGGCTGAACACAGAGCTTATGCCATTAACCGGCGACCAAAACTTCAGCATCATCTCACTAGCACTTGAACCCGTCGACTCAGCTGTAGAAAGCCTCAGCACTAAAAAGGCATACCAAGGCAAACCTAAGCTGGTCCATCTTACCGCCTTGCCAGGCAATGAGGCAGATATGCAGCTCAGCCAGCATTTTTATCTCTGTTTTCAAACAGAGCAGGAAGAGCTAATTAACACCGAGCTTCTCAAGGCACACTACCAGCTAACAGATACCGAGGCACTAGTCGTAGTCACCTTGATCAATGAGCTATCCAGCAAGAAGACTGCCACCAAACTAAAGTTAAAAGAGGCAACGGTAAGAGGCCACTTAAGCAACATTTATCAGAAACTTGGGGTGACTAGGAAACCGGAGTTAATCAGAAAAGTCTTATTATATAAACTCGGCTCCTCACATCAACTCGATAGGCCTTTATCTCCTATTGCTGACCAAACAAGCGAGCCTGAGCAGAACGTTATTTACCTGAAAGACGGCAGGCGTATGAGTTATTGCGATCATCCAAAGCCTGAACTTTTAAAAAATAAACGTGCAACTGACCCATATTGCTCGACCAGCTCCGAAACTCACGCCATCATTTTACTACATAACCTTATGGGCTCTTCAATGGAGTTACCTCCGGGTGCATCAAGCCTTTTTGAACAAGAAAATATCCGAATTATTGTTCCCGAACGTCCTGGCTACGGAGATTCTGACTGCCACCCCGAACGTAACCACCAAGACTGGTGCTCGGATCTTGAGCAACTACTAGATCACCTAAAACTAGATAAAGTAAAAATTCTTGCACACTCTATAGGTGGTAGTTACGCGCTTGCCTTGGCAGAGTTTCTGCCAGATCGCATCGAGCGCATTGCGATGGTTAATGCCATGCCGCGTATCGAAGATATTATGGCCTGCGCCAACATCCCTTCACTCGTAACGGCCGTTAATCGAAGTCTAAAGTTTGCTCCATTTTTGATCGAACCCATTTTAAAAATGGCTGTTGGAAAAGACATCGAACACTTTTATTCCCAGCAGTTGAACTATATTCGCCCCACACTTGAAGGTCGTGCTGCAGATATTAACTTGTTAAAAACAAGTCAATATCGAAACTATTCAACCGCTAATCTCAAGCAATCGGCTAAGCAAGGTGTTGGTATTTGGGCAGAAGAACTAAAGCTTAGCTTCAGTGCTCTTGCCTTTTCGGTAAAAAATTGTCGAACAGAATATCAATTCTGGCACGGCGAACATGATGATGTTATTCCCCTAGAAGCCGCTGAGCTGCTATCAAAGCACCTCAATACGACTCACTTTACCCGTCTGAAAAGTGAAACCCACTATCTTTTTGCTCGCCACTTTAACAAGATTGTTAAGCAACTCATCGCTAGCTAAGCCGCAATGAAATAGAAATCAGGGTGTGACAAGTCTTAGCGAGCACACCCTTCAACTCAACCCATGAGTACGAATCCGCATCACGCTACGGCGCGCTGCCCCTGCATATGTCTGATATAGCGATCGAACAGTTTTTAGTTGACCCTCAAGGGAAGCTAGTCATCAATGAGAACATCAAAAACATATTCGAGTATTTCCTTATGGCTTCTCATATCGAGGGACAAGACCAGGTCATTGAACGCATACGCGAGTATATTGAGATGAGTTTGTCTGGCGAAGCAACGATGAAAGCCCAGGAAATAGCAGACAATTATCTGCTTTATAAAGGCAACCTGAGTACAGAGCAATTTGCCATGAACACAGACTTCAGTCAGCAGGAAAACCTGACAATGCTGCGCTCTGCGCTTGATGATAAAAAAAACACACGTCGACAATACCTCGGTAAAGAACTAAGTGAAGCCTTGTTCGGTCACGAAGAACGTTATGATGACTATTCTTATCAGCGCTTACTGATCAACAGCGACAGTTCACTAAGCGAGCAGGAAAAAGATCAGCTGATGGCTCAGGCCGAAAGCCAACTGCCCAGTAAGATGGCTCAAGGCATGCGCTATAAGCGCGAAGAAAAAAAGCTCACCGCACAAATAAACAGGCTTAAGAATCAGTCTGACACGGCTGAAGAAATCTTCGATTTAAGAGCTAATTTCTATGGAGAAAAGATCGCACAAAGAATGGCCTACCTAGAATCCAATACGCCACAGTGGCAAGCTCGCCTAACAGAATTCTACCAACAACGGCAAGATATCCTAGACTCAAATGAATTAAGTGACGAAGCCAAAAAACTCGCCTTACAAGAAGCCAAAGATAATGCCTTCACCAGAAAAGAACAGATCAAGCTCGCCGTACAATCGATACGGGGAGCATAGAGAGCTTGTAATTGGATAATAGCGTGCCGACTAGACAGATCGCGGACTTTCTTTAATTGTGCAATTTCTCCCTGCCTCTTTTGCTTTATAAAGCAAGTCATCCGCCTTCTTGATGACCTCAGCTGGTCGATACCCTGGCTCGCTATTTGCCAAACCTATACTTATTGTCACCGAAACGGTCTTAGAAGGATTACCCTGACCTCTATGCTTTTTCCCTGTCTTCTTATCCTGCTCACGGTCATCGGACCTAAGCTTTAGCGCATAGTTTTGTATCGATTCACGCACGGCCTCGGCAAAGACAAAAATGTCGTCAGCACTTCGGCGGTTAAAGACAATGGTAAATTCTTCTCCACCATAACGGAAAGCTCGCCCTCCACCCTCGACCTGAGCGATCTTTGAAGCCACCATACGCAAAACCTGGTCACCCACATCATGACCATGGGTATCATTAAATTTTTTAAAGTGATCGACATCGAGCATCGCTACCGAGTAATGACGACCTAAAGTGGAAAGATAATCTTCCAAAGCACGGCGACCTGATATTCCGGTTAATGCATCTTTATAAGTCACCTGATAATTACTTTGTTGATAAAGAATAAACAAAGCCAAAAACAGCATTGAGAAGCATACTGAACTAAGGTGATTTGAAGAGAAGTCGAAAAAGACTGACACGCCAGATAGCCAGGTTAATAATAAAGCGAAATCTGCAACATGTTTGCGAATCAAGGCAAGCAGAGCTAACACTGAAAAACACAAGGCGTGGCAATATAACAAAGCCTCGGTCACCCAATACCGGTCTTCAAACAAAGCACTTTGGTGGTTGGCAATCGCCGCTAACTTAGCCTGCCACGCCTCACTGGCACCAAAATACCACAAGAGCATAGCTCCAGCCGCTAATACCAGTGCATATACTCCACCTGTTCGGTTAAACATACCTTTTTCAGGAACGAGCGAAGCAAACATCAACGATGTACAAAAAAGGAGATTAAGTCCACTAAACATCGCCATCACGTCTGATCTTGTCAAAGGCGTTTGCAGCTTCGTTTGAATAAAGTAATAGGCAAACAGGGCGATGAAAATCGGGGCAATAAAGCGGCTTCGATTAAACATGGCAGAAAAGCCAAGTAAGATACACGCTAATAGGTAAGGAGCAGTCCGCAGTACGTTTTCATCGAGAGCTTCAATAGAGCTGATACGAACCAGAAAAAAGGATAAAACGACAACAATTAAAGGGCTTAATCGCCAAGCATTTGCTAATAGGGGCACTGTTAATACTTCTTTGAAAAAACATGCTTTCAGTGTAGCTCAGATACTGGCATTGTGAGTGTGGATTGATATTTATTTGCACCAACACTCGCGCTTTAATTAAACTATTTCAGAACTTCCATATCACTCTGACCTATTTCACTTATGCAAAACCTTTCTGCCTCTCAGGCAAAGAATTCCATTGCAGTTAGCCCGCATGACCCGCTTAATTGGCATCAAGGTATTGAGCATTACGGCTTTTGGGCAATAGTGGTTCAGCAAGAAGACTGGCTCAAAGCCTTCCAACGCGCCCGCGCTCATGTCAAAACACTAGTACTACCTGATTACCAGAGAGCACCTCACATCACTTTATCTGCTTGCGGACTGGTGGATCCTGCTCACTTCTGCGAAGAGAAGCTCGCCCGGCAAATCAGAGCGCTTGAAGAATTAAAGCTTTCGCCCTTTTCTCTAGAAAGCCTAGGCCTAGACAGTTTCGAGACAGCCCCCTACCTTTCGATAAACAAGCACCCTCTTCTTCTAAAGATACGCGGTACACTGGAATCTATCTGTCAGGATAATCCCGCACGCGACTACCACCCTCATCTTACTTTGGGCTTTTATAAACAGTCGTACTCACTCAGCACCTTACAGCGCCACTTATCAGGCTATACACAGCCAGTCCTCCCAAGTCTAAGCGTACAAAGCCTATGCTACTGCACCTATCAGACCAAAGAAATCCAGGGAAACATCACAATAAGACACAAGCTCCCGCTTTCATAACGCAATAACACTCTCAGTTAACGCTGATAGCTCAAGAAAACCGATCTATCCCTAAGAATTATTCCTCCATTTTTACGGCGAAAATGCACAGTTATGCTATTTTTAAGGAGGGGCAAGCTTTAACGAAGCAATTATCGACGTCAGCACACTCCTGACACATATCAGTCAATTGCCTAGCCCCTAACCTCATTGAATAGCACTGGGCATATACTGACGTGGCAACAAACGTAAATGAATAAGCTAACTACATCACTATCCTTCAAGTTAGCGATACCAAGTATCCTTATTGGCACGATATTTTTGCTGTCCGTCTCGCTATTATTCTCTTATCACGCAGAGCGAACATTAGAGCGTGAAAGCAATATAATTGCCCAGCATATACAAGACACGCTACTTATCGCTAATGAAACCAATGCTAACACAGCTAATTTAAGGCGTATTGTTAAAGCCTTAACGGCACGAAATGACATGACCCGCTTGCTCCCGGTGGAACAGGCAAGTGGCATTATCAGCGCAGACAGCCAAGAAGAAAATATTGGCCAAAATGTTCATAATTCACTCGACAATGCCCAATTAGAAACCTAGAAGCGTTTCATCACAAATGGACAAAACCAGAATCATCAAATTAGCGATGACGGTTTTTTTCATCATGCTCGCATCAAACTACTGAACCCAGAGCTTAATCGCGTGCGCCCTTACGAGGTATTTATGGAATTTCATAATATACCGACATTTAAAGAAACCAAGACATTTCTCTTTAGCTTATTTCTACTCTGTGCTGGGGGAATTACCCTACTTGCGGCTACAGCCTATCTCAACCAGCGTAGAACCTTGATTAGGCCCTTGGAAAGCATTACCGAAGAGCTACACCAGCAACAAAGTAACGGCCTAAATTCTCCCTTAAGCTACCAAAGCGAGGATGAGTTAGGCACTTTGGTTAAGCGCTATAATGCTCTTGCCAAAGACATAGCCAAACGCGCTGAGGAGGTAAACGAAACCCGGCGTATTATCGATGGCATCACCGACGGTGTCCCCGTATTACTTTCCTACATTGATGCACAAGAGCGCTTTCAGTTCGTTAACAAGAACTATAGTCGCTGGAGCGGCCGTGATACTAGCACCTATAAGGGTAAAGCAATTTCTGAAGCCTTGGGTGAAGCCATTTACGAACGGACTCAACCCTACATTAAAAAGGCTCTAAGCGGGACGTCCTGTCACTTGGAAACAGATATGGCGACCGTTAACGGTATAAGGCATTGCAAAGCGAATTACCATCCTGATTTTGGCGAAAATAACGAAGTCCTCGGAGCCTTTATTTGTATCGAGGATCTTTCAGAGGTCAAAGTTTCAGCCTCAAAATTATCTGATTACGCACAAGAACTAGAATTCCGTGAAATAGCCCTTCAAGAAGAAAAAGCCGTTGCCGAAAATGCGTTGAAAGTTAAGTCTGAGTTCCTGGCCAGCATGAGTCATGAAGTACGCACGCCAATGAACGGTGTACTCGGCATGCTCAATCTGCTGATGAACACAGAGCTCAGTGATGAGCAAAGACAAAGAGCCTCATTGGCAAAATCTAGTGCTGAGTCCTTGCTAAGCTTGATCAACGATATACTCGACTTCTCTAAGGTTGAGTCAGGTAAACTCGAGCTTGAGCAGGTCTCTTTCGACTTAATTGACTTAATCTCCAGCTTGGCGAAAACACTTAGTAAGCAAGCATACGACAAAGACATAGACTTCGTTGTCGATGTTTCGGGCATCAATAAAACCCATATCACAAGTGACCCTGGGCGAATCAGGCAAGTCTTAACGAATTTAATATCGAATGCGATAAAGTTTACTTCTTCCGGTAGCGTAACCCTAAAAGTAGAAGTCTACGAAGACTTTGGTGACAGCCTGGATCTAATTTGCGAAGTTCACGATACCGGTACCGGAATAGCTAAAGATAAGCTGGCAACGATATTTGACTCATTCTCACAAGCAGATGCCTCAACCACTCGAAAATATGGCGGCACTGGCCTTGGTTTAACTATTTCTCGAAATTTATGCCAATTAATGCATGGCGATATTAGAGTCGCCAGTGAGCTAGGTAAAGGTAGTGTCTTTACTGCCTCATTCATGGTTGACAGCTCTACTGAAAACAAAGAAAGCGCGCCACAATTTGAGACCGAACAACTGCTAGCATTTATTCTCGATAAACATCAGGACACAGCCAAGGAAATTGAGAAACAGCTAAGTAAATGGGGAATTCCCTCATATATCTGCGACAGCTCCAATTCCGTGCTCAATTCACTCAATGAACATGTTGTCGGGCCTGGTAAGGTCCCCTTGATCTATATCGATGCAGACCTGATTGAAGGTTCTGCCCACGACCTTAGCGACAACCTTCGCAGCCAAGCAGGCAATGAAACCTTATACCTGATACTCATGACAAAGTACGGTTCCCAGGTCGATGAAAACTATTGCAAGACTCATGGCTTCGATGCCCATATCTATAAGCCTATCTGTTCCAATGACCTAATCCAAAGCATGGAGCTCAGCCTCTATTCAGAAAAACCAGAGCTAACGCAAAGTGCGATAGCGGCTATAGAAGACCCCACTACAGATTTGAGCGAGTCTAGAATCCTGCTTGTTGAAGACGTCTATGTAAACCAGCTCGTTGTACAAGGTATTCTTGAGGCGCTTGACCAACAGTGCGATATCGCTGCCAACGGCCTAGAAGCGCTAGAAATGATACGCGACGCTGAAAAAACGGTCCCCTACAACCTCATTTTCATGGACTGCCAAATGCCGGAAATGGATGGATATGAAGCAACTACAGCGATCAGACAAGGTAAAGCCGGAGAAAACGCCAAGCAGCTACCTATTGTTGCCATGACAGCTAATGCAATGAAAGGTGATGATGATAAATGCTTTGCTGTGGGAATGAATGACTATATTAGCAAGCCTGTCGATGCCATGATCGTTCAAGAGAAGCTAAATAAATGGCTACATTAAGATGGCAGCGCCCTGTTAAACGCCTCATAATGATAAGCGAGTTCACTTGCTGACTCAGACTCACCTGCAAGCTCAAGTAGTTCGATAACACACTCAGCCGTACACAACCCGCCTTTTAGCTGATTTCCTCTACGCACAAAAGTGGAAGGTGTCACGTTATCCAAAGAGAACTTGTCGGCTTGTTGCAAATAAGGGCTTTGTCTATACATTTTCTTGGCTTGTTGCCAAGTAGCATCCAGAATCACGTAGTGAGTATAGGAAAAAAGACATTGAGGGTCAGGCTGATAAGTGCCAGGGCTATCGGTGTTTTGTGTAGGCAGTTCTTCTCTAGGAAAGAGCACCGCGGCTTGCTGCCGAGCCAATAGACTCAATAAACTTTCATCGGGTTCCCGACGCTTCCAAACGACAAGTTCGCAATCACCCTTCAATATACCTCTAACGACTGCACCCGTATTATTCTTCTTTTCTAATTCCCGCTCATGCGTAAGTAATATAAACTTCATTAACTATAAAATACGATTACGGCCTGCTTCTTTAGCTTCATATAATAATTTGTCAGCACTCTCGATAAACTCTGCCGCACTTTGCCCTTCACCAGCAAACTGAGCAATCCCACCACTAACCGTGACATGATCTGCCACTAAAGAGTGTTCATGAGGATAATTCAAATCACTAAACAACTTATTTATACGCTTCGCAACCGCTTGCGCTTGCACCGCATTGGTATTAGGCAAAATCACTGCGAATTCTTCCCCACAATACCGAGCAACAATATCGGCTGGTCGGCACATCGCTTTACGCAAGGTTTCACCAACAGCCTTTAAACACTCGTCACCGGCTTGATGTCCGTTGTTATCATTGAAAGGTTTAAACTGATCAACATCGATCATAATCAAAGTTAAAGGGTCTTTCTCTTTGATTGACCTAGTGATCTCCAGCTCCATGGCCTTATCAAAACCACGGCGGTTCACCAGTCCTTTTAAGGTGTCTTGAAATGCGAGCAACTCCATTTTTAATTTGGTGCCATGAAGCTCGTCCTGAATCTGGGCGATACGCTCCATCGCATGAATCATCGCTTCAAGCACTTCAGGCACTATCGGCTTATAAAGATAAATATCGCCGCCTGACTGAATACCCACAGTAAAAAACTTAGTATCCGTTTTAGCACTAACAAAAATAATGGGGAACCATATAGAGGTATCTTGACGAATAATTTTAGTCGTTTCAAAACCGTTAAGACCAGGCATTTCAACGTCCATCAAAATCAAATCGACTTTCTCTTGCCGACAGAGGTCAATTGCATCCTGTCCACATTCGGCCTCGATGACATCATGCCCAAGCCCGGCAACTACTGCTAGAGACACAAACCTCATAGAACGCTGGTCATCAACAATCAGTACTTTCATAACTCACTCAACTTTTATTAGTCATTACATGCTCAGATCGCTATGGCTAGTTAACGGCCTTTAGTATACTGAGCAACTTATTATGAGAGCGGCCATAATGAAGCACCACAATTGTTACAAGATAAAATCGTTTGTGCTCTAAAGTAGAGTATAGAGTATGCCCAAGCATTTTTCTTACACAAGACGACTCGATTCATAATTTTTTGCGCTCTGATAAAAAACTGTTAACCCAAGTGCAAATAACTACTTGAACAGCCGAAAAATACTGTTAAAGTGCGCACGTCTGGATTCCATAGGACTACATATATCTCTCGCCACGCCCAGAATTGGCAGAGCACCCTATATGTTAAGAATCCATTTGCACTGCACAACAAACTTAGAATAGACGCACCCATGACAGAAACCCCACTGATTCGCCAAATTGTTTCTCGACCCGCACTCAGTTTTATTATCACTCTGGCAATTATCCTCGTATCAGCATTTCTCGCGGCTCAAGTAACAAAAAACACCACGCCCTATTTCTTGGACCGCACCCACACAGAGCGCGTTAAAGAAGATCTGATGACAGATATTTTTGAGCGATCCAGAGAAACCATTGTTATTATTCTCGAGGCAAAATCTGGCGATATTTTTTCTGCAGAGTCACTGAGCTTATTAGAAACTATTCATAAGACTCTAGACTCCGTTGACTTGATAGAAATGATCAATCCTAAACTCAACACAGGCAAGTCACTCGATAAGGCCAGCTTAATCAGTCAATATAACCAAAGCCTGGCGGCGGCTAAAAACGAGCAAGAATCTAAGGAAATAGAAGCATTACTAGGCCAATACCTCTTCCCTATTCGCAATATCAAGTCACTACTAAATAGTGATGACATTTTCATGCTTGAAGATGAGATCACCATTGCCCCCAACTTCGAGCAAGAAAAGATCGCTCAATGGCAACAGAATCAAGGCAAAGAAATATTAGATAACCCTCTGTTTACGGATGCTTTGGTTAGCCCAGACGGCCGCGCAATGGCAATTAATCTTGAACTAAACATCGATACCGACGATAGCGCAAGCACTACTGCGATATTCAATAAGGTTCAAGGGTTGATAAAACCCATCGTTGAATCAAGTAATTTCGATCTCTACTTTTCTGGCTCACCAGTCGTAAATGTAGAAATTTCTAATGTTATGGAAAAGGATAATCAACGCTATTTCCCTTTAATCGTCCTATTAATAGCATTAACACTGGCCTATTTATTTCGCAGTGCCTGGGCCCCGTTCTTTGCGCTCAGCGTATCAATTATCAGTATCGTCATCACCTTTGGACTCATGACCTTGCTGGGCATATCCCTGAATATCGTGACCACGATGTTGCCGATATTCATTATCACCATTGGCGTAACAGATGCCATTCATGTTCTTTCCGAATCTAAATTAGACCAAAACAAAACAAGTAAGCAAGAAGCAACTATTGCTAAAGTCAGTAAACTTTTTCGCGCAATGTTGCTTACGTCGCTGACGACAGCTCTTGGTTTTTTCTCACTTTCATACACCGAAATTACTAATATAAAAGAATTCGGCATCATGGTTGGAATCAGCGCTATTGTCGCGTTTATTATTTCTGTAACGGTGCTGCCTACTTTAATGGCAAATATAAATTTTTCTTCAGGAACAACTCAGCGCCCCATTCGTTTCTTTGAGGCTTTAGAAAACATTGCTAAAAAGCAAACCATTTCTCGTTGCTTCGCACTGCTATTCCTTTTAGTCGTCTTCTCCTTAATCGGGCTTCCTAATTTCTACGTTGACCAACAAAACCTTCACTCCTTCAAAGCCCAGACTCAACTGAGGCAAGATGATGCCAGAATCAACGAGTTACTAGGTGGCACCGTACCAGTGAACGTATGGATAAGCTCAGATGAGCAAAATGGCATCCTTTCTCCTGAGGTATTACGAGTGATAGAAAAACTCGAAGCGCAAGCTAAGCGTCATGATGCAGTTGGCTACACAAGCTCAATATCTGGTTTTATCAAACAGCTACACAAAACCTTATCGCCCAATGATGACAAGATACAAAGCTCAGAGCTAAGTCCGGAGCTTATATCCCAATATTTATTTTTGTTAGAGGGCGGCCCCTCACGAGACCTTGAGTCTATTGCCAAAGTGGGCCCTTACAATGAAACTCGCGTGGTAATCATGTCCAAAACAGATGGCTCCAAGCAGTTACAGCAACTGTTAGACGATCTAGGCCCTATTGCTGAAACCTTACCTGAAGGGGTTTCGTTTAGATTCACCGGCTACGGGAGTATGAATGCTGCCGCCTCAAAAGAAATTATCCAAGGACAACTTTCCAGCATTATCATTTCGGTTGTCGGACTTTTATTGGTTTTGTGCACGATCTACCGCTCAATCCGTATTGGAATAATCGCTATCTTCCCACTAAGCATGTCATTACTGGTCATGTTCGGACTGATGGGTTTATTGCAGATTCCTTTAGATATCGGCTCTAGTCTGCTATGCGGCATTGCCTTCGGCATCGGCATCGATTACTCCATACATATCGTCGAAGCCTACTTACGAAACTTAAAAGCACTTCAATCTAGGGATGCCGCAGCTCAAGCAGCCCTGACAGATATCACCTTCCCAATATTAACCAGCGCTTTTACCATTGCATTAGGCTTCTCAATCCTCTTGTTGTCAGAGTTTCAGCCTATTTTCAACCTCGGACTTCTCATTAGTATTACCATGCTAGTGTCTGCGCTATGTACACTTTTTATCATGCCAAACCTTCTGAAATTAGCTAAGGTAGGAAAAGTAGTAGAGCAGGAAGAAGAGCTCGAACCTTCGATGCTTGCAGAGGGCTAACCAGCCCTACTCAAAAACCTTATATTTTTTGATATACCTGAGTGCAAAAGGCGTCTCGATTAGCATATATGTCAGTAAACTAAACCAGAACCAGTTAGTCTCTAGAATGATCAACGATAACTTGAGGTCTTGACCTTGATATAAGCTGCCAACCACCAAGAGAGATATCACCATAGCAGCCAAGTCGTTCGTAAATAGTTTGTTCAAATCTCGCCCCGCAAACCGAGGATAAACGAACAAATAAGTAAGCGTCACCAATAGGAAATTGATCAATAAAATAAGAGCTTCAGCTTGCATAATCATTCCGATTCAAACTTGTAAACAGCCATCATACCTCGAACTGATAACAAAGTGACTAATAACAAACGTTAGTTGTAATAACGACACAATCTAAAAGCGACACTCCAAACCG
>NZ_LWFE01001512.1:0-717 GCF_001635675.1 Oleiphilus sp. HI0061
TGCGACCTAATTACACAGACACTTCTGAGCGATAAAAAACTGATTATTTGCGGGAACGGTCTATCTGGACCAATCGCAAGCCTTTTAACAACCTGCTTAATGAACCAACAGGAATTCGAACGCCCAAGCCTTCCTGCGATCAATATTTCTATCGATTCCACAACTATTTCTGCTATTGCGAAGGACGGCAATTACAACCTTAGCTATGCCAAGCAAATTAGAGCCATTGGTTTCGAAGGAGACACCCTGATTGCACTATCTATCGATGGCAACTGCAGCAATATTGTTCAAGCAATTCAAACCGCGCACGAAAAGGACATCAAGGTAATCACACTTATCGGTCATAAAGATGGGAAAATTTCTGCGATAAAGCAGGGACAGGATGTTGAAATCCAGCTAAACACCAATTCGGTAGCGCGAGCGATGGAAGCTCAACTTATGGCAGTTAATGCCATGTGCCACCAAATCGAAAATCAACTTTTTGGTGGCGCATTTTAGTTAAGAAAGCCTAGAACAGGCTTTCTCTTTATTTAACTATCTTTAGAGAAGGCTTATGAGGCAGGTGTTCTGCCGCTTTCTTCCCTTCATCTTGTGGGTCATTCGGACTCGGCGGCTCTGGTGCACCAGGCTCAGCCCCGAACACCATACCCTGTCCATTTTCTTTTGAGTAAATCGCCATAATAGCTACGATAGGAACGTAGACCTGCATCGGAACGC
>NZ_LWFE01001513.1:0-1502 GCF_001635675.1 Oleiphilus sp. HI0061
CATCAACATAAATTCGGAAAACTGCTGACTTAGCATTGGTTCCATGCTCTGCCACTCCTGATTCATACGAGCTTCTAAAGCAGCTGCCTTATTTGGATTAATAACAGCAACCGCTTCCAAAACCGAAAAATACACGCCTTTCATTAGCTGAATAACAACCTTATCAGCATTCAGAGCTAAAGAAAGCTTCTCTAGCAATTGCGCTCTATCCTGCTTAACAGACTTGAAGCTTTGCTCCTGAAAATAGCGTTGCATCTTCTGCTGAGCTTCTGGTGTACTGGCCGCCCGTTCCTCTGTACTGATGCGTTGACCTAAGGGAGAAGCCAAGAACTTAATCGCATCAGACAAATCTTCAGCACGCTGATCCTGACTCAAATAAACCATTGCAATCTGTTCACCATCAACCTTTTTCGCTGCATGAGTCACGGCCGCACTGGTCTTTTCAAAACTGACGGAACTATTNACTGACAAACGTTTCATATCAAGCTGCTGCCCCATAGAATCAGGCAAAGAAGCAATCAACTCACTCAAGCCAGAGTCATGAAGAAACTGCTTCGCTTCCTCGATACTCAAACCTTTAGCCATCAGGGGTGCGGCGTGAGAAACAAATACAAGTAATAGGAAGGCTAAAGCCCTGTTTACCAATGCGTTCATGGAAAATTCCTTTGGAAAGCGCTGACCATTTGAAATCAGTAAATAATTTTCTGCCAAGAGCAGTTAATGCAAGAATATCATAGCCCCAGAGAAAGGGAGCAGGATTAACAAAGGGTAAGGCTTTGAGGGGGGGAGAGTATAAAGATATTGAACCTCATGCGTAGCGAGACGCATGAGGGAAAGCTATTTATCTAGCCAACAATTTCTAGCAACTCGATATCGAATACCAAAGCTTGGTATGGGCCGATATCGGCGCCAGCACCTGCTTCGCCATAAGCAAGGTGATATGGAATGTATAGCTTCCACTTAGAACCCACTTTCATTTGCTGAAGTGCTTCAGTCCAACCAGCAATCACGCCACCAACAGGAAATTGAGCTGGTTCGCCACGGTCATATGAGCTATCAAACTGCTTACCGTCGATCAAGGTACCACGATAGTGAGTGCTTACAACACTTTCAGCTGTTGGTATATCACCTTCGCCCGCAGTGATTACTTCGTACTGAAGACCGGACTCTAGAACCGTCACTTCATCACGCTTAGCATTCTCTGCCAAGAAAGCTTCACCTTCACCCGCAAACTTCTTAGCTTGCTCTTGCTTCTCTGCTTCAACCTGAGTCTGAATCACTTGAAACGCCGCATTAATTTCTTCGCCAGGAATCTGTGGCCCCTTGCCAGAAAATGCGTCATTGATGCCAGCAATAGCAGCTTCTAATGACAGTCCGTTAAAGACGTTAGCTAATTGTTGGCCCATTTGAAGACCAACACCATATGATGCTTTCGCCTCATTTGTGGATAAATCTAAATCCGACATAGTGATTCCTGTAAATTCGTAAGATTAATAAGTTTT
>NZ_LWFE01001514.1:0-1403 GCF_001635675.1 Oleiphilus sp. HI0061
CAGCAGGTGGGTTTGATAAAAATTGTTTAATAAACTTCGCTGGAACATGTCCTTCGAACACGAAACCCTCTGACGACACAGCAGTATGACAGGAGCGAGCATTAGCAGGCAGCTGATAGAAATCTTTTATATGCGCCACCGAATCCTGGTTCACAACTATGGCCGACAAACCGCCCTGTTGAATATGATCCACCCACTCAGAACAACAAGAGCAACTCTTTGTTTTATAAACAGTCAAAGTTCTATCTGCTGCGCTCGATTCAGTACTAGACGAATCCTCTGATTGACCGCATGCACTCAAGATACCAAACGCCAGCATCATACTCAGTATCATAAAGCGCCGAACTAGCGAAACAGATCTCTCTCTATCTATTTGCATATCGCAATTACCTCACCCTTTTAATCTAGCTGCTATAGTTAAATTCTGAATAAAAAGATCGACCTATCAATAAAGGAATTCTTTCATGGTCAAATTTGTCCGTACGCCTGATGAACGCTTTAAAAACCTGCCGAACTATAGCTTTTCTGCTCACTATACCGACGTCGGTGGTTTGAGAATGCATTATATAGACGAAGGCCCGGGAAGTGCCGACCCAATACTCATGTTACATGGTGAACCCAGCTGGTCATACCTTTACCGCCACATGATCCCTATTTGCACTGCTGCGGGGCATCGAGTCATCGCTCCCGACTTAATTGGCTTTGGCAAGTCAGATAAGCCTGTCAATATTGAAGACTACTCCTATCAAAGCCATATGGACTGGCTCCTATCCTTAATCAACGCGCTTGATTTAAACAATATTACACTGGTCTGCCAAGACTGGGGTTCATTGCTCGGCCTTCGACTCGCGGCAGAAAATGAAGAGCGCTTCAAAGCAATTGTAGTCGGTAATGGCATGCTACCAACAGGTGAAGAAGACGTACCTTCCGCTTTTAAGATATGGAAAGCTTTTGCGCTTAATAGCCCCTGGTTCCCTATTGCAAAAATCGTAGAGATGGGGAGTTTTAAATCTTTTAGCAAAGACGAGCAGCGCGCTTACGATGCACCCTTTCCATCCAAGCAGTTCAAAGCAGGCACTCGGGCTTTTCCGGCTTTAGTACCAACAAGCCCGGACAACCCGGCAAGCAAAGCGAACAAGGCAGCGTGGGCGGTATTAGAAAAATGGCAAAAGCCTTTCGTTACCGCATTCAGCAATGGAGACCCTATAACACGAGGCGGTGATAAGTATATGCGTAAGAAGATTCCTGGTGCAAAGGGAATGAAACACGTAAAACTTAAAGGCGGCCACTTTCTTCAAGAAGATTCAGGAGCCGAATTTGCGCAAGTCGTCAATAACCTACTAACAGAGATAGATCATCATATAATCCCAGCCTCATAGAGAGTTTTTCTTAGGCAATAAAAA
>NZ_LWFE01001515.1:0-955 GCF_001635675.1 Oleiphilus sp. HI0061
CTAGCACCAAGTTTTTAATTGAACTCAACTCTTCAAGGTTTGCCTCAGCCTTGGCTGACTCAGCCCGGATAGTGAGCATTTTTGAGAAAGGCGGCAGCTCGCAATATTGGCGCTCTTCAAGCTCCTGCTGAGCAATGCTTGTATAGTCACTACGCAGAATAGGTTCAAAGATGGGGTGTTCTGGTTGGCGTGTCTGGATGAGCACTGTGCCATGCTTGTTACCGCGGCCCGTGCGCCCTGAAACCTGTAAAAGTTGCTGTGCGCTGCGCTCAATGGCTCGATAGTCGGCGCTAAAAAAACTGGCGTCGGCATCGATGATGGCGACCAGGGTGACGTTATGAAAGTCATGCCCTTTTGCGAGCATTTGTGTGCCAATCAACAAGCAAGGCTCTCCCTTATTGATTTGCTCGACTAGCTCAGTCATTTGTTTTTGGTTCTTTATGCTGTCTCTGTCAACACGCACCACGCTGGCGCTCGGGAATTGTGCCTGCAGTCCAAACTCTAGTCTTTCGGTGCCTGCGCCAAGTGGTGTCAGACTTGTGTGGTTGCATTCATGACAGGCTCTTGGAATGATTTCTTTATGATTGCAGTGATGGCAATGTAGCTGAGGTGGGCGACTATGAACAGTAAGGCGTGCATCACAGTGAGGGCACTGGGCGAGCCAACCGCAGCTATTACACATTAGTGTTGGTGAAAAGCCTCTGCGGTTTTGGAATATGATTACTTGGTTGCCTTGAGCAAGCTCTTCTCCGATTCGCTGCTTCAAGGGGCGAGAACAACCATTCTCCAGAGGACGGCTGCGGATATCGATTAGAAACATTTCCGGTGTTTGGCCTGCGCCGGCGCGTTCTTGCATTAAAGCTAGCTGATAGCGACCTAGCTTAACGTTATAGAGGCTTTCAAGTGATGGTGTTGCACTTCCTAGCACCACTTTGCATTGTTCAATCTGTCCGCG
>NZ_LWFE01001516.1:0-1246 GCF_001635675.1 Oleiphilus sp. HI0061
GAAATCTCTGATTTGGTCGGAGAGCTTCAAGGTCTTGAAGACGGCTCGTCACTGCCAATTAAAGCCCTTTCCCTACTCGGTGATGATGCACAAAATATCGATATTCCGGAAGCAATACAAAGGCTACTTGATCAGCATGGCACCGGTAGAATACTGTTCCGCAATACTCGCCAAGGTGTTGAAGGCTTCCCGGATAGAATCCTACAGCCTCACCCACTCGATGCAGCTGTTGGTGATGATCAATTTGAAGATGAAGCCGGCATTAAACAGAATCCGAAAGTCACTTGGCTAACCCAGTTCCTGAAAGATAACAGAGATGAGAAAGTCCTGATCATCTGCGCCAGTGCTGAAACGGCTTTAGCGCTGGAGTCCTATCTTCGACTACGAGAAGGCCTGCGAACAGCAGCCTTCTACGAAGGTTTAAGTATTATTGAACGTGATAGAGCCGCTGCCTACTTTGCTGATAAAGAGGAAGGTGCACAAGCCTTAATCTGTTCAGAAATTGGCAGCGAAGGCCGAAACTTCCAGTTTTCACACGACTTAGTGTTATTCGACTTACCAGAGAACCCTGACCTACTCGAACAACGTATCGGCCGCTTAGACCGAATCGGGCAAACACATGACGTCAATATTCATGTGCCCTTCATTCCTGGCAGCCGCCAAGAGGGTTTATTCAACTGGTATGACCAGGCTCTGGATGCCTTCACTCACAGCTGTGCGGCAGGCTTTGCAATTTATGAACAGTTTGCCGTCGAACTGGAAAGTTACTTAAGCGAAGGTGACTTTCAATCTGATCAGGCCTTGTCTTTTATCAAACAAGCCCGTGAGCATCGCGATGCGGCTATGGCAGCTCTTCAAACGGGTCGTGACCCCCTACTTGAGCTTAACTCCTGCAATCCTGAAGAAGCCGAGAAAATCATTGCCTTGATCGAATCTGAGGAAGCAAGCCAGGACCTGTCCTCTTACATGGAAAAGCAGTTCAACCTTTACGGTGTTGAACAAGAGTACCAGTCAGACCAGACTCTGATCATTCGCCCTGGAGAGCACATGCTGGAGCAGCACTTTCCCGGCTTAAACGATGAAGGCAACACCTTAACCTTCCACCGTTTGAAAGCGCTTGTCCGGGAAGATGTCGAGTTTGTCTCATGGGAACACCCGATGGTGACCGATCTAATCGAGCAAACCTTAACAGGAGAGCTTGGTAATGCAGCCTTGGCAACCATGTCGGTAAAAGGTGTTGAACCTG
>NZ_LWFE01001517.1:0-844 GCF_001635675.1 Oleiphilus sp. HI0061
GTCAGGTAAAAGCACAGGTAACTGTTGATCTTAAGTATTTCGAAGGCAAGCCAGTCATCGAAGAAATTAAGAGAGCTAGCCGTCCAGGTCTACGCCAGTTTAAAGGTAAAGACGAGCTGCCAAGCATTCGCGGTGGTTTGGGTGTTGCCATTATTTCAACTTCGCAAGGTGTGATGACCGACCGAGCTGCGCGTAATGCCGGCATTGGTGGCGAAGTAATCTGCACAGTTTTCTAGGAGAAGGGCATGTCTAGGGTTGCTAATAGTCCAGTTCAGCTTCCTTCCGGTGTAGAAGTTAAGCTAACTGAGCAAGAAATTGAAGTAAAGGGCGGTAAAGGCACTTTATCTTTGGATCTTAATTCTGTTGTTACTGTAACGCAGGAAGGTTCAGAAATTAAATTTGCTGCTAAAAATGGCAGCAAGTTCTCACGAGCGATGTCTGGTACGACTCGCGCGTTGGTAAACAACATGGTTACTGGTGTAAGTACTGGCTTCCAGAAAAAGCTACAGCTAATCGGTGTTGGTTATCGTGTACAGATGCAGGGCAAGAAACTGAATCTGTCATTGGGTTTTTCTCACCCAGTCGAATACGAGCTTCCTGAAGGTATTAAAGCTGAAGCTCCATCACAGACCGAGATTGTTTTGTCAGGCGCTGACAAACAGTTGCTAGGTCAGGTTGCTGCTGAAATTCGTGCTTTCCGTCCGCCAGAGCCTTACAAAGGTAAGGGTGTACGCTTTGCTGACGAACATGTCAGACGCAAAGAAGCTAAGAAGAAATAGGTGAAGCTATGAGCATTAAGAAAGAATCAAGACTACGTAGAGCGAAAAAAACTCGCTTTAAGTTA
>NZ_LWFE01001518.1:0-1357 GCF_001635675.1 Oleiphilus sp. HI0061
GCTGGCGGGCAAGAGCGTGCCTTACTATGTGTACCGCTTGTCGACAAAGAGATTCTCGTTGGTGTGATTAACCTTTCCGGTGATGTGAAGAATGTGAGTTTTGCTGATAGTGATTATGAGTTCGTTTCTTCTGTAGCGCGATCCTTGGTGACGACAATCAAAAGTATTCGAATGCGTGAAGTTATCGAAGAGCAAAACAGAAACTTGGAAGCGAAAGTGGAAGAGCGTACTGCAGAGCTTCGTCAGAAGAACAACGATATTGCAAACATGATGGCGAATATGCACCAAGGTTTGTTTACTATTACCGAGGGTGGTTTTATTCATCCAGAGTATGCAGCATTCCTTGAGCAGATCTTTGAAACTGACCGTATCGCAGATCGTAACTTTGCGGACTTGTTGTTTAGCAACACAACGGCGGGTTCTGATGCAGTTGATCAGAATATTACTGGTGTCGATGCTATTGTCGGTGAAGACGAGATGATGTACGACTTCAACTCTCATTGCTTAATGACTGAAATGAACATCCGCATGGATGATGATCGTGAAAAGATTCTTGAGCTGGATTGGGATCCAATTATCAGTGAAGAAGGTGAAGTTGATAAGTTAATGGTGACAGTCAGAGATGTTACCGAGCTTAAAGCTCTAGAAGCAGAGGCTGAAGAGCAGAAGCGTGAGTTGGCAATTATTGGTGAAATCCTTGCTGTTGATGCAAGTAAGTTTGCCGACTTTATTGGTACTTCTGAAGACTTCTTGGCTGAATGTCGACAGCTTATCGAAGCAAATGATGAGAAAGACCTGGACATTATTGCTAACCTGTTCCGCTCAATGCACACAGTGAAAGGGAATGCTCGTACCTATGGTTTGAGTCAGGTTACCGACATTGTTCATGAAGTTGAAAGTACTTATGACGATCTTCGTAAGAATGAAGATGTACTTTGGGATCAGAAGCAATTGCTCGAAGAGTTAAGTGGTGCGGAAGATATCATCGCGAAGTATGCATATGTGTTCCGTGAGAAACTTGGTCGTGATGGAGAGGCTGAGAGTGGTATTTCCTTAGACCCGGCACGCGTCAGCTCTTGGTTGGAAAATATCAAGTCACTTACCCAGCAAACGCTTGATGACAATGTTAAAGGTGTTGTTTCTGAGGCATACAGCATGCTGATGTCAATGGAAGCTAAGCCCTTAGATGGTGTGATTTCAGATGTTATCGAATCAGCTAACTCGCTCGCAGAGCAGCTTGGCAAGGGTAAACCAAATATCGAAATTGATAATGCAGGAATCTTTGTTAAGAGCGAAGCGCATAGCACGCTTAATAACATATTCATGCATGTTTTCAGAAACGCTATGGATCACGGTA
>NZ_LWFE01001519.1:0-1708 GCF_001635675.1 Oleiphilus sp. HI0061
CATGTCGAAGGTGTGAAAATGCTGATGTTTGGTGTTTTTGCTATTCGCCCTGGCGTTGACTCTATTGCGCTAGACCGCAACGAAGAATGGCTTTACTTTGCTCCCGTTACCGACGAGAAGATGTGGCGCGTACGGGTAAGTGATTTGAATAATCCTGCACTAAGTGCAGAAGCGCTGAAAACTAAAATCGAAGCTTTTGGTGAAAAGACCATGAGCGATGGCATCACTATCGATGATGAGGACACTCTATACATCAGCGATCTGGAGCATTCGGCTATCATACAGATGCGCTCTGATGGTTCCATACAAACACTTTACAAAGACAAGAAGCTTCGCTGGCCTGATGGTTTCAGCTTCGGCCCGAATGGCTGGTTATACGTTACTGCTAGTGCGCTACAAAGTGTGATAGCCAAGCCTGACCAGTACATTCAAGAAAAAGGCCCTTATCAGATATTTAAATTGAAGACCGATACCACTGCTTACCCTGGGCATTGAGGTTGAATTTCAAAGGGGTCAGACTCGATTGAATTTCAATCGAGTCTGACCCCTTTGAAAAACCTAATCCTCTAACAAAAAATGCGCTCTGGCCAAGGCAATTGGCTTATCGCGGCTTTCTTGCCAGGCGTGAACTTCGACATTAGCAACGCGGCCACCCTGGCGGGTCACATTACAATAGGCATAGGTATCCTGGTTTGCACCGGCACGTAAGTAATCTAATGAAAAATCAATAATTTTGGGAAATTTCAAAGTCGACTGAGATACCAGCAAATACATAGCACTAGACAATTCCATAAAGCCACCAATGACACCACCATGAATTGCGGGAAGAATAGGATTACCAATATTGCCTTCCTTCTGATTTAACTTAAAGGTTAGCTCTCCTCTATCATCCAGGCATTCAATGCCAATCAATTGCGCATAAGGAATAGCTGAGGTCAGTATCTTGTAGTCGCTCTTGTCGCGCGCTTGTATCACCGAATCTTTAAAATCTTCGGGCAGAGAAACCTTGCCAATATTCTTTGATTGATAAACAGGAATATCTTTCGTCATCACATCTAAGGAAGGAATGCCCTTCTCGCCCATACGCATAAAGGTTGCGACACAATGCGCCACAGTCCGGTCAATCTGATAAGCCTCACACTTCATAAACAAGATATTGTTGGTTGAACGGTAGCAGCTTGCTCTCGCGAATACTGACTGCCCCGGTTTTGCCTGGCGCATATAGTCAACACGCAAATCTAGTGTTGGGCAGAGTTCAAACTCCGGCATTGCACATAGCACACCGGCACCTGCGGTCGTATCCATCAAGGTGGTAATCGCACCACCATGAATAACCCCTGAATCTGGGTTACCGATAATCTTCTCGCTGTAAGGCAATTCTAGTATCAGCTCGTTTTCTCTTGCAGAAACAACCTTAATACCCAACTCCTGGCACTGAGCCAATACGCTTACAAAGCTTTCGACTTGGGTAAACAACATGGTTTCGTCTCTCATTCATTCTCTCACAATCAGCGTTACATAATTTAGCTGGGAACGCTTATTCTAGTTAAGCATAAAATGTCAGCTCCTTATCAGCTAACATATTTGAAGCGCCGAAGTATAACCAATGTCACACTTTTTAAGAAATGTAATTAATCAGGAGATTTCCACCTAGCATCCTATTTATAACAATAGTAATTACTCATTTGCTATTGAAAAGAGTGAATCC
>NZ_LWFE01001520.1:0-1158 GCF_001635675.1 Oleiphilus sp. HI0061
GTTGATCGCTTTGCCGCTTTTCAGCTCAGACACAAGCCTGATAGGAATGGCTGTTCTGGAAGCGCTCATTGCTATGCTACTTTGGCGGTATTGGTATCTCATGAGGGCTCAGAATATCTTATTGAGATCTAAAATTTCCCGCTAACGGATATCTAAGTTTGTCTGCTTGCTGGCTAAATGATTGAAAATAAGCAAAAGCAACTCTTTCGTATAAACAGATACCGCTAAGTGATGGGCAGATCATAATTGACTTGTTTCATCTGCAGATCATTTGAATTGATTGGTTATTGGCAGGTTTCATATTACATTGCTAACCTTAGAGGATGCCTGAAGCGAAAGGATATCATGTCTTATGAAATATCAAATCATTAAGAATTTGGCTGCCAAGCTATTATTGTTTGCCATTTTTTCGTTAGGGTTCGCGAATGCACAATCTCAATCTGTGATTGCATTGACTACTCCAGAAAATGCCTTTGTTCAGGACATATCAGTCCAAGTATTGAAAAAAGCATACAACAAGATCGGTTATCAAGTAGAAATCCATAGACTTCCAAATGTTCGCTCTTTATTGTCTGCGAATATGGGTATGTTCGATGGGGAGGTATCACGTATTGGCAACCTGCATTCAAGCTACCCCAACTTAAATGCAGTACCTACCGCAATCAATATGATTAATATAATTGCTCTTGGAAAACACAGTAGCGAAAGAGTAAGCAAGATTAAAGATCTTGGGCATGACGTTGTTTGCGTAAAAGGAGTCAAGTTAGTAGAAAAGCTGGTTGAAGATAATAAAATCCAGTGCACTTTTGTTGTTAACACCAATCAAGCTCTCAGTATGGTCGCTCTGGGGAGAGTTAAATACACTTTACTGCCTGAAGCTAACGCGTTGAAGGCTCTCCTAACCGAACCGTTCGAGAACGTTAAAGTTGTCAGCCCAGTCTTATATTCAGAAAAGCTTTATCATTACTTGCATAAAAATAATCTCAATATAGTTGAACCTTTAGATAAAGTGCTTCGTAAAATGCAAAAAAATGGTGATATAGACCAAATACGCACTCGATTCTTAGAGAATATACTATAAGGAATGACTGCTTTAACTCCAAAGCTAGAACTATCAGTGTCTGAATTTCTATGACAATCAGGTCAAACTGGCATCAA
>NZ_LWFE01001521.1:0-1103 GCF_001635675.1 Oleiphilus sp. HI0061
TAAATGCCCGCGACCATGGCGACATAAGTCAAAATACTGAGCGTCATTGCACTCGATTGAGAAAGGTAAACTAACTGGCCTTCACCCACTTGCCAACCATATTGAGTGGTTGAAATGTAGGCGCATACTGGGGCAATCAAGGCGAGAAGGCAGATATAGGCGGCCATCTTAAGCGGGCTTGAATGTTCTTTTCTTATTGATTCCCACTCTTCATCGGGGTGTGTGAACATTCCAGGGACATGACTTAATAACATACGGTAAACCTCTATTGATCATTATTGTTTTTTAGGAGTTACTGCGCTGTCTATTTCTTAGACAGTTTTATTATAGGCCAGTCAGGGTTCAGAAGCTTAGATCTCTTTGCACTTAAAAAACGACGTGTACTTCCCCTTTGTTCTTATGAACTCCGCTTTTGAGTGAGCGTAGGAAGGCTTACACTTTGCGAAACAGATAATCATCCATATAACTTTCACCTCGTTGAATGGAGGCGAAATGCTCGAGTTCCAGGTGCTCGTTTATATTTCTGAGTTCACCTGGCTCTAGGCAGAAGCGACGGGAAAAGCCGTTTTTCTCATGATGGGTGAGGTTAAAGGTGCTCAAAAGTAACTTTCCACCGGGGCGTAACAGTGCGATGAACAGGGGCCAATAATGAGGCGCTGGTTTAAAGTGCGTCATCACGATGTTATCAAACGTCTCTAGCTCGTTTAGTTGTTCTGGGTGATCGAGGTCTAAGGTATAAGTGCTTACTTCTAGGTTTTTCTCTTGTGCGAAGGTGTTCAGTCGATCCAGGGCGACTTCTGATATGTCGGCAGCCGATACAGTAAAGCCTTTCGCGGCTAGGAATAAGGCTGCTGCACCGTCGCCACTGGCAATATCAAGCACACTGCCGGGTAGGAGCTGGTCTAAAGCCTCCTCGATAAAAGCGGGTGCTTTCGCTTGAACCATCGGGCGCTCGCTAAAGCGCTTATTCCAGCGAGCTTGGTCTTCTTTCATGGTCTTCTCTTTCTAGTGAGTAGGCTTGCTAACAAGAATAAAAGGGCCGCTGGTTTAATTCTTGCGCTCAAGTAGCCAGACATATTCAGTGATAGGAAAGGCTGCTGAAA
>NZ_LWFE01001522.1:0-32746 GCF_001635675.1 Oleiphilus sp. HI0061
ATTGGTCATGGTGCAAGCGCTTATATTCCTAAATCAGCGTCGCCAAAAACTATCTATGAAGCATTGCAGTGCGTGACTGAGGGTGAGAAGTGGGTGCCTGAAGAAGTGCGCAGCCGCCTAAGGCGAATCGATGAAGAAGAGATGGACCTGGCTACCAAGATTGCTTCATTGACCCCTCAACAGTACAAAGTACTTTGCTTCCTGAGGGAAGGCTGGCTGAACAAGCAAATTGGATATGAAATAGGTGTGACTGAAGCAACTGTGAAGGCGCACATTACGGCGATATTTAAAAAATTAGGCGTGAGTAACCGTACACAAGCAGTCATTGTCTTGAGCAAGTTGTCTTTGGATGAGGCGTCTGAGTAAGGTTTGAGGTTATCCCAGTCTTACCCGATACACTTCTGACAATGAGGTTTGCTGTTGTCGGGCAATATGCAGTGCATGATCAGTAAGAGGCGTCATGCCATTTTCGATTGCGGCTTTTTCGATATCTGTCGCACTTACTTTTGGCTTGATCATGTCTCGAATATCGGGTGATAGTGTCAACAGTTCATATACTGCAACACGGCCTTTATGGCCTGTCATATGGCAGTTATCACAACCAGCGCCCTGATAGAATACTTCATCCTCACTCAGACCCAAAGCTTTCCGTACAATAGGGGATACCTGCTCTTCTTCCAGGCAGTGAGGACAATTCCGTTTAACAAGTCTTTGAGCCAGTACCGCTAGTAGCGTTGCATTTAGGAGATAGGCTTGTACGCCGATTTCAAGTAGACGGGTAATGGTCGAAGCGGCACTGTTGGTATGTAAGGTTGATAACACCAAATGCCCTGTAAGTGAGCTTTCTACTGCCATTTTAGCTGTTTCTTCATCTCGTATTTCACCGATCATAATGGCGTCTGGGTCGTGGCGAAGAATATTTTTGAGTGCACGTGCAAAGCTATAATCTATGGCATTGTTGACCTGGATTTGCAGAATATCATCGATATGGAATTCAACCGGATCTTCAACGGTGATGATATTGATTTCACGTTGTTTGATGGATTCGAGTGCCGCATAAAGTGTGGTGCTTTTTCCGGAGCCAGTAGGGCCGGTCACTAAAATCAGGCCACTGCTTTTGTTAACGAGTTGGGTAAACAGTTCCGAGTCTTTTTCATTGAATCCTATGGCATCGATATTATTGATACTGGTCGAAGTATCGAGGAGACGGATTACTACGCTTTCTCCATGAATAGTCGGCATGATCGATACGCGCAAATCAATCGATTTATCTTTGCTAGTGATTTTGGTCCGACCATCTTGAGGCAAACGATGCTCAGCGATATTCATTCCTGAGATAATCTTGATACGGGCAACAGCGGCAGGCAACATTTTAATATCAAAGTTGCGTATTTTTAGCAGACTGCCATCAATACGGTAGAGAATATCAACGCTTTTTTCTTTGGGCCTGATATGTATGTCTGATGCTCTGCGGGTTACCGCATCGGCGATCAAATTATGTATTAGCTTAACGGTTGGTTTATCTGATGCGAGCTTTATAGCTTGTTGAGCTTCCCAGCTATTGCTCAAGCTGGTGCTGGGCATATCCTTTAGAACATCATCAATATCGGTTGAGCCATAATATTGAGAAATTGCGTACTCTATATCACTTGCGGTACTCAATACCGGCTCGATGACTTGTTCAGATAAAAAATGCAGTAGGTTGATGGTTTCGTTATCAGACGGGTCTTCCATCGCCACGACTAAGCGATCTTTGTGAGCCATGAGGGGAATAACAGCATGTGCTCTGGCAAACTCGGCAGGAACTAGTTGCAACGCATGTTCATCAACGTCAAACCCGGCGAGCTGAATAAAAGGTATCTCCAGACAGCAGGAAAGTGCATTGCGAACCTGGTGGTCGCTAGCGTAGCCCAAGCGCTGCAATATATGCCCTAGCATTTCTTTCTTGCCCTCAGCAATTTGTTTATGCAGGGCGGTGCTTAACTGTTTTGACGTGATAATGCCGGTTTGCAGTAATATCTGCCCAAGATGCTGGTGTTGATAGCTTTTACTTTTTTCAAGTGACTCTACAAGCTGTTCACGATTTGCAATCAAGAAATAGGCTCCAAAACTAATTATATCCTTATTAGTTTAGTAGAAGATCGCCGCAAATGTGTATTCAAAGCACTTTGGCTTGAGCCGAGTCACTTTAGTGTTCATTTTCCAGCGCGGCTATCATTGCACAGAAGTAGCCATCATCTTTTAGTTGTGAATGGTCTTCTGTATTAGCTGAAATGACACTTGTCATATTATTTATCTGATCAAGTGGGCTTAAGGAAGCATGTTTAGCAATTGAAAGATCATCTGCTAGGTTCAACCAGTATATTTGTTCCAATGAAACAGAGTCACTTTCGTTCCACTCAACATAGTTAGCATAGTGGTCGAGTGAGATCTGCCTACCTAGGGTATCGAAGTTCATCAGGCTGTTTGCTTCGTTCATCGAATTCGCGATAAAGTCTGGAGCAATGCTGGATATCGACTTAAACTCGTTCAGTGCCTGTTGATTTACCGGTAAGCGGGCAATAAGGTCTTGTTCATACACCACTCTATGCACTCGGTTAGCGAGAAGAACTTGAGCTTTTTCAACCCACTTAGGGCTACCAACTTTGGGCGAGCCTGACAGGTAGACCTGATCAACGTGAATACCTTCTTGCTCGAAGCCTGCTGCACTTAGTTGCGCCAGTGCGCCGGCTAAGCTATGGCCAAATACCCATAGTTTGTTGCTTTGACCCTTTCGTGCTCTAACGCTTGCCAATAGCGATGCCCACTCTGAGCTTAATACTTGAGAGAAGCCGTGATGCGTTTTTTCACCTAGTGTAAAGCTATGTTCAAAATCGTCTGAAGTCCCATCGGAATTGTAAAGCCACTCCTTGTTACTATCCGTGTATCTATAGGTAATGAGCATTGTATCTTTATAATCAGCAAGCAATATACGCAGGTTGGTCTCTGGGTTGTCGATGATCTCTAAGTTGCGTAGCTGCCATTGTTGTTCAAACTCTTCAGCGGAAATAGAATTCTCTCCTAGCGTCGTAAGTGAAATCCAGGAGAGACTTAGAGCGTTGGCGAAATCGAAATGAGCTTTTTGGGTATCCAGGTATATTTCGGGAGGGACTTGTGTGCAATTGGCGGAGTCGAGTTGTTCAATAAAGGCTGAACGGGAAATATCCGCATAGGCTGAAAAAGATAAAGCCAAGCTGAAGGGTAGAATAATGGGCAAAGAAAGTAGCAACGACAAGATACTAAACTTCTTCATAGAGCTCCTGGAATTGAAACGGTTGTTTGAATGAGCGCGTATAATAGGCGAGCTAGTTATAATCTCAAGGAATTAGGCTCAGCTATTGCAATTGTTCACTAATTACACAAAGCTGTTACATCCTTCGTTATTTCCCAATATCCCTGCTATCCCACCAACGCTGGTCTACACTAAATAAAAACAATAATCAGTGGAGTAGTTGTGTGAGCAGCCCGATTTCAGATTTAAGCCCAAAAGCGCAAGCTATTGCGAAATATATTGATAATCTAAGCGATAACAAAATCGAAGTGCCGATGCTGCCGGATGTGGCAAACCAGGTTTTAGCTTTATCGAATGATCCAGATTCTGATGCCGCACAGTTGGCCAAACTCATACAAAGTGACCAGGCCTTGGCTGGCCATGTGATGCGCATTGCTAATTCAGCCGCATATACACCCAACGCCTCAATGGTTTCTCTGCAACAAGCTGTGGCAAGGCTCGGTCTGTCTCTGATTACAGAAATTGCTTTGGCAGCTTCTCTTAATACGAAAATATTTAAAGCGCCCACATACGAAAACCGTATTAATGAAATATGGGACCATGCTTTATGTACAGCCTTTTGGGGAAAAGAGGTTGCGCGAGTTGCCAAGAAAAATGTCGAAGCCGCCTTTCTATGCGGTTTGCTTCATAGCATTGGCAAACCGGTTATCCTTCAGACCATCTTTGACTACTCGGAATGGCATGACGTATCTATTTCATTAGATGAAGTAGGGGTAATCGAATCTGCTTATCATGTGAAATATGGCGAAGTCGTGGTCAGAAAATGGAAAATGCCCGCAATCGTTCAGGAATCTGTTCATTACTATGCTGACTATCAAAATGCCCAAAGCAATCGTGACCAAGCGATGGTGACTAATGGTGCTGCTAAGTTAGCTCAAGCAATGTTATCGGGTGAAGAAGCTGCGATAGATACAGCTTTGCAAGATACCGTATTTGCAGATCTGAATTTATATGAAGATGAATTGGAGCTTTTGAAGGAAAGACACGACATCGTGAAGAGTGGTCTGGAGGCAATTCGTTCATGAGACAAGTTGATGTAGTGATTATTGGTAGTGGTCCTGCAGGGCAAAAAGCAGCGGTACAGGCAGCCAAAGGTGGTAAGAGTGTCGCTCTTATAGAGCGGGATCAATGGTTGGGTGGTGCATGTGTACACAGAGGAACGATCCCCAGCAAGACGCTTCGTGAGAACGCCTTACGTGTTAAAAAGATGCGAGAGAATGCGGCCTTATGTCAGTTTGAATTAGCTGAAGATACCGAGATGTCGACACTGATCGACCGCTTGAATCGGGTATTGAAAGCGCACGACGGTTTTATGGTAAATCAGATTGAACGCAATAATATCGAACGTATTCACGGCCGGGCCAAGTTTGTATCGCCGAATGTTATCGAGGTAACAAAAGTGCGCGGCGAAGCTGAACAAATTGAAGCCAGTAGCTTTGTTATTGCTTCCGGCTCGATCCCTCGTAAGCCAGATAATATCCCTGTCGATCATGAAAATATTTTTGATTCTGACTCAATCCTAACAATGTTGTATTTGCCAAAGAGCCTCACTGTTCTCGGTGGTGGTGTTATCGCTAGTGAATATGCCTCTATCTTCCAGGCGCTTGGCGTTAAGGTAACAATGATTGACCGGTATCCTTTGCCTTTGGGCTTTATGGATGGTGACTTAACCTCCAAGTTTGTCGACTCATTTCAGGAAATGGGTGGCACATGGTTAGGTGAGAAGAACGTTGAAACTGTTGAGTGGGATGGCTTATCTGAAGTCATCACGCGATGCGATGACGGGACTATTGTTAGATCTGCGAAGCTTCTTTGTGCCGCTGGCCGCGTAGCAAATGTGAAGGACCTGCAGATTGCCAATGCTGGTTTGGAGTTAAATGAGTTTGGCAATATATCGGTTGATGATATGTTGCAAACCCAAGTCCCGCATATTTATGCGGCAGGCGATGTCATTGGCCCGCCATCATTGGCCTCGGCGTCAATGGAGCAGGGACGACGAGCGAGTTGTAATGCTTTAGGAATTGAAGTGGGTCCAATGAGTAAGATGATCCCCTCGGGTATCTATGGAATTCCTGAACTCTCGGCTGTTGGGATGACTGAGCAGCAAGCTAAGAAAGAGCATGGTGACGGTATTGTGATTGGTAAAGCCAATTTTGAAGAGATCTCTCGTGGTCAGATTAATGGAATACGTGATGGTATGCTGAAGATCATATGTGACCCTCAGGGCGAAAAGATTCTCGGTGTTCAGATCGTTGGCGAAGGTGCAACCGAGCTTATTCACATTGGTCAGATGGCAATGCTTTCAAATGCTGATGTCGATATCTTTGTCGAGAGCATATTTAACTTCCCGACACTAGCCGAAGCATACCGAGTTGCAGCCTTAGCAGTGATAGGCAAGCGCTCACAGCACAGTGATAAGTATTAGGACGTGAGCACAATGTTTGAAAGGAAGTTACCCGTCTTCAATTGAGTTGTTTTAGAGCAGGTAAGGAAAGTGTCACATGTACAAGTTTCGAGATCAGCTTCTACTTACTCTATTAGTTGTCGGCTTATTGCCTTCGCTGGTGATATCCTTTCAAACCTACCTTCACAGCAAGGCACAAGTTACTGAGTCTACCGTAGAAATTGCGCAGAAGAGCTTAATGCTCGTTGCTAATGGTCTTCAGTTTGAGTTTGACCATGGTGAGTCATTGGTGCAGGAATACGCTCGTTCTGCAGAGCTTTCTGGCCTTTAGTTCGAAACCTTCATGCCTTATCTAAAGCGTGAATTGACCTTCCTGAAACCTAAGTTTGAGAAGTTCATTATTGGTTTACCCAACGGACATTTCTATAACACTTCTGGTGCGAATCTGCTACAAGGAGGGATTCGAACCTTTGATGATAAATAACCAGACTCGAAGCCTAAAAATATTCGCTCTCGCGACTATTGGCAGGTGAGTATTCACCCTGAAGATCCTGATTCGCCTGAAGCCTATATTTCTAACTCGATGATCTCCTTTACGACGGGGGTTAAGCAGATTGTTATTGCGGCTCCTATTCAGGATAAAGGTAAGATAGTAAGGGGGATGTTGGGGCTGAGTATTCCCTGGGAATATATCCATGATCGGGTTCAAACCTTGGTTAAAGAAAGTTTTTCTGGTGTCCAGGGAAGTGCCAAGGTGATGCTGGTTGCGAATGACGGAACTTACTGGTATCACTGGGACGAAAATAAGATCATTCAACTATTACGTGATGATCAAGGCGACTTTGTCTTAAATGAGCAGGGTGAAAAGGCCGTCAGTAAGTACTCTATCCTAAATGAACATAACCCTAAATTAAACGCTCTTGGTAACGAGATGATCACGGGGAATGCCGGAATGAGGGCGCTTGATCTAGGAGGGGAGGCTCACCAGCCTATTCCTGGTAGTCGATATAGCATCGGTGTCGCGCTTGAAGACCACTTGATGTTAGCGCCTGTTAGAAAAACCTTAGAGAACACTTTCGTTATTTTGTTTTCGGCATTTATTCTAATTATTGCCGCCGGATTTTTCTTGGTAAAGTATTTTTCCCAGCCTGTTGCTCAGCTTCTCGACAAGATCTCCCGTTTGGCTGCTGGTGAGTCAGTCGATAGAAGCATTGTTACTAATACAGAAGAGCTCCAGGTTTTATCGAAAGCAATTTTTTCTCTTTACGATACCGTCGATACGCAGCGGAAGAAAATACGCGATAGCAAAGAGCTATTTTCACTTATTGTGCAGGGCTCGAATGACGGTATTTGGGATTGGGATATATTGGCTAATTCTCTGTATCTATCGCCTCGTTGGAAGGCGATTATTGGCTATCAGGATGATGAGCTTGAAAATGATACGAAGGCCTTTCAGAAACACGTTCACCCTGAAGATCGTCATCAAATAAATACGCTCTTTTCTGACCTTATCAAGGGAAAGGCTGACACCAGTCAGTGCCGTTTCCGAATGCTGAAAAAAGATGGCTCGTTGGTCACAATTTTGTCACGCAGTATGGCTGTTCGCGATGACAAGAAAAGAACCCTGAGAATTATTGGATCGAATACAGATATTTCTGATGTGGTCGCAAGAGAACAAGAGGTGATTGAACTTAATAAAGGCCTGGAGGGTAAGGTTTTACAGAGAACTGAAGATTTGGAAAGTGCGCTTAAAGAAGCTGAACAGGCAAACATGGCGAAGACTACATTCCTTTCCAATATGTCTCATGAAGTACGGACGCCTATGAATGGAATTATTGGCCTGACTTCACTGTGCCTCGAAACTGATTTAGATGACAAGCAGAGAGACTACTTGGAAAAAGTCATGCGATCTTCAGAAATGCTACTGAAGATTCTCAATGAAATTCTCGACTTCAATAGGATCGAATCGAATATGATTGAGTTGGAGGAAGTAGAGCTTGAATTGAGTGAGCTGGCTAGAAATATTGAGTCTCTAATGTTACCTGCTGCTGATCAGCAAGGAATCGCCTTTAAGGTAGTCTTGGATGAGGCTTTACCCGTTTATGTTAGAACGGATGAGCTTCGTTTATCGCAAGTCTTATTGAATCTATGCGGCAACGCAGTCAAGTTTACCGAAGAGGGTGAGGTGACTTTAGCGCTTAGCTGTGATGCTAAATTGGATGAAAGTGAAGGTCGGTGCGGTGTTCGGTTTTCGGTGAGTGATACCGGCATTGGTATTCACGATACGAAAGACTTGTTTATGCCTTTCAAGCAGGAAGATGCCTCTACGACCCGGAAATATGGCGGGACAGGTCTGGGGTTATCTATCAGCAAGAGATTGGTGGATTTGCTGGGAGGAGAGTTAAAGGTCGAAAGCCAAGTGGGCAGTGGCTCTACTTTTGAATTTACCTTGGATCTTCCTGTTGTTAAGGAAGCAAAGCTTGAGGTGAAAACAGTACTCGGCAAAGAGACAGAAAGATTGTTGAGAAAAGTTAAGGCGCCTGCTGATGTATGCGTGCTTTTGGTTGAAGATAATAAAATTAACCAAATGATCGCTGAAGAAATTCTTAAGAAAGCGGGTTATCAGGTTGAGATAGCGGATAATGGTGAAGAAGCTGTTGCCAGTGTTGAGGCGAAAGATATCGACTTGATCTTAATGGATATTCAAATGCCTATTATGGATGGCGAGCAAGCCTGTCAGATTATTCGGGAACAATTACGAAGGCAAGATTTACCCATTATTGCTCTTACAGCAAATGTTCTTCCTGAACAAACCGAACAGTATTTGAATCAAGGTTTTACTTCCTTTGTTGGTAAACCTTTTGATAATGCGGTCTTGCTTGAGACAATATCTAAATACACGGTTTAAGCAAGGCTGTTGGCAGCTGCCCTTAGCTTTGATCGCGTGATCGTTCCTCATTCCATTAGATTAAACTATTGAACGCTTCGAACTAAACGAATTGGCCAAGCCTGCTCTCTGGTGATGGTACCTGTTGCGCCATGTTTGAAGTCCACGAACCATGTGGCCGTATCATTGTTGTAGTCAGGTGACGCACTCCAGAGAAACTTGTTGGCAGTATTGGGGAAAACCGTCGCATTAATACTTGGCTCAACGCATTGGTCTTCTAGCAGAGAGGCTAACTCTGCCTGGTTGGGAAGGCGCCAATCGGCGTAGCCTGCAAAACCTCCTGTCGCGTTTATATTACGAGGGATCTGAAGAGCTCCTGACCAGTTCTGCTCGTTGAGAATGCCGGTATTACACTGAGTGCCACTTAAACCTTCCAAGCATTGTTTCCACATTAGTGCCGTGCTGGTATCGGTAATGGTGCCGTCTCCGTGAATAACAAATTGTGTTGCAGGCGTCGTTTCGGCAATGGTATCGCTACTACATTCCTGTGCCAGGACAGGAAGTGAAAGCAAAGAGTGTGTTAGAAGCCCTAAGCAAATATATTTATTCATAACCACCTCTTACTAGTCGTACCTGGTTTACATTGCGTTTATCGAGGCTATAAGAGTTACCATGAGAAAAATTTACTCCCCAGGCACTGCTTGTACCGAGTGCAAAAGGGCTAGATGTCCAGGTTAAGGCTGCATTGGAAGGGAAGTAATCAGTATCGAGCATGGGTTTAGCATTACCGTAATCAACGATACTGAGCAGCTCTTTGCGATTAGGTAGTCGCCAGTCGGCATAGCCACACCAGCCGGCTTCATTCATACGGTTAACAAAGGCTTCGGTGTTGCAGTAGCTAGCCGGTTCGTCTTCGTTATAGGCAAAACATTGCTCTCCTCTGCTATCTGCAAAACCTTCCGAACCACCGTTTGAGCTTGCGTCAGTATTGTACCAACTGTAACGATCATCGGCGTCATTTAAACCTTCGTCTCCTGGTGTTTCGTTGCCTTCACTTTTTACTTCCCACATTAAGCCTGTGACAGAGTCTTGAACGCAGCTCCATTCAGCATCTGAACTATCCGTTTCAACGCCATCCTCATCGAACTTTAAAAAGCTGAAGCCTGCACGACCATCGCTATCATCGTTATGTGTTAGCTCCCGACCTAAGGAACAATCCTGTTGGTCGATGGCTTCCCCGGAACAGTCTAGGTTATTGCCGCTAGGGTAGCTTGCTCCCCAGGTAATACCGGTTCCATTTACGCGAATATTAGTCGCCGGTATTGGGCCGACCACGACATTAACCAGGTCCGGTTCTGAATCGAGTTGGCCATCGTTAACCACTAATGAAAATACCAATCTTCCATCAGTGTGAGCTTCAAATACCGGGTTAGCATCTGTCTCATCACTTAAGCTTACTTCAGGGCCGCTTATTTGAAGCCAGCTATAACTTAAGGGGTCGTCTTCAGGGTCGAGGCTTCGGCTGCCCTTTAGTGCCACAATAGAGAGACTGCCAACATATCGGTCGACACCGGCGTTGGCGATAGGAGGATTGTTTGCAGGCATCACTGAAATATTCGTGAATGAGATTTCCGAAGATAGTTCACCGTCATTGACAATAAGTGAAAACTGCAATTCTCCACCCTCCGTTGGCGCCACGAAGCTGGGTGAGACCAAGGTGTTATCATTCAGTTCAACGTCTGGCCCTGCAGTTTGTGACCACTCGTAAGTGAGCGTGTCATTTTCGGGGTCGTTGCTTTGGCTTCCATCCAGTGTTACAGAATCTCCGCCTTCAGTGCTTTGAGATAGGCCCGCATTGGCGAAAGGTGCCGAATTGGCATTGCTGACACTGATTACCACTTCGTCAGCCGCAGAATTTGCTTCGCCATCACTGACTACCAATGAGAAAGTCAGGATAAGGGTGCTAGTCGAATCAGTTTCAGGTGCCTGGAATTGTGGTTGTAGTTCTGACACCGAGCTTAGAATGACGCTTGGGCCACCTGTCTGACGCCAGGCGTAACTTAAACTCAGGTGCTCACTATGAGTACTTTCACTGGCATCTAGTGAAACCAATGTATTGCTTCTGACTGTTTGGTCAGCGCCTGCGTGAGCGACCAATGCAGTGCTGATAGCTTGAACAGAAATAATAATGCTATCGCTTACAGAGTTTAACTCGCCGTCATTGACGGTTAGGCTAAGCTCAATTTCGCCACCATTTTCCGGTGCTATGAATGAAGCTTGAGCTTGCTCTGAATCTAGAACTGTAACCACAGGGCCGGAAACCTGTTGCCAGGTATAGCTCAGGCTGCTTCCTTCCGGGTCGGTGCTATTTGCGCCGCTAACGACGACAATGTCATTCCCGTTTGCTTGTTGGTCAGGGCCCGCATCGGCCATAGGGGGTTGATTAGTATTGATTGCAGTGACTGTAATACTCACCTCATCAGTTTCGGAGCTTTCAAGACCATCGTTAACATGCAAGGAAAAGACGTAGTTAGCGTCAATATTGGGTGCAACAAAGCTGGGAAAAGCGATGCTTGTATCATTGAGTGTTATGCTTGGGCCGCTAACTTGAGTCCATAAATAACTTAGCGTGTCGCCATCAGAATCAAGACTTTGAGAACTGTCCAGCGTGACCAAGCTGTTCCCGTTAGCGTTTTGGTCATCACCTGCATGGGCGATAGGCTGTGTATTTGAGGTCTGTGGGTCAGAACCGTTGTCAGGGTCAGAACCGTTGTCAGGGTCAGAACCGTTGTCAGGGTCAGAGTCGCTGTCAGGATCAGAACCGTTGTCAGGGTCAGAGCCGCTGTCAGGATCAGAACCGCTGTCAGGGTCAGAGCCGCTGTCAGGGTCAGAGCCGCTGTCAGGGTCAGAGCCGGTGTCAGGGTCAGAACTGCTATCAGGATTAGAGTGGGTGTTGTTGTCAGCTTGTTCTAGTACAGTTACCGTGACGGTATCAGGGACAGATGAGTTGATCCCGTCGCTAATGTGTAACTGGTAGCGCAGGGTTGTACTTCCGTCAGGGGCAATAAAGCTCGGTGAGTCATCTTCGTCTGAGCTGAGTTCCACGAAGGGACCGTCAACCTGAATCCACTTGTAGTTTATATCGTCTTCGTCTGGGTCATGGCTGGCAGAACCGTCTAAGGTCACTAATTGTTTTTCGGTGACCGTCATGTCTTCACCTGCATTGGCTACAGGTTGATGATTTTGGGGCGAAGATTTGCCAGACGAGCCTCCATTACAGGCACTGAGTAATAGAACTAGCGGCACTATCCAGCATCGTTGTAGAAAAATTTTCATGGCAGCTATACTAAAGTGTCAAAGGTATATTCAAAGCGCTGTCTAAGGTTTTAGCGCGATTACCAGCTAGGGAAGCATTAAATGGGCCAAAATTTATGGTGTCTTCTATAATCTATTGAATAGCAATGATTATTGGTCTCTCAGACTCTGATAGTATGGTTTTTGGGATACCGTACAGACTTCTTTTTGCCGACGTAGCGGCAAATGTTTTCACTTATCTAAGGCTAACTAAATGGAACAGCACTTACTGGCGAACCTAGAGTTATTTATCGCTTGTTTATCCTTTATTGTTATAGGTGGTCTGGCTTATTTTCGAAAGCTATACCTTGGAAAGCTAAGTGATGAACAGAGCAGATACTCAGCTCTAGAAAGTGATAAGGCTCTTTTGCTGGAACGTTTAGAGGCTCAAGGTGAACAGTGTTTAAACTTACATGACGAGCTTCAGTCGTCCAGGCTTCAGGTGGTTGACTTGAATCGAAATAATGCCCGTCTAGAGGCGGTTATTGAAGAGCGTGATCGCGCAATGATTCAACAGAGAGAGCAATTTGAGTCTCAGAAAAAATCACTTCAGTCAGAGTTTGAGAATTTGGCGAACCGCATCTTTGACGAAAAGGGAAAACGCATTACCAAGGATAACCAGTTGTCTATCGAAGGCGTGCTAAAACCTTTTAGAGAACAAATTACCGAGTTCCGTCATCGGGTAGACGGTATCCAGAAGGAAAATCATGAATCGGCTGGTAGTCTAAAGAAGGAGTTGGAGATTCTGCGAAACCTTAATGCGCAGATGTCTCAGGATGCCCAGAACCTGACGACTGCACTCAAAGGCGATAAGAAAACCTTGGGTAATTGGGGCGAGGTGCAACTAGAAAGAAGTTTACAGGTCGCCGGATTAGTAAAAGATCAGCATTATCGGACGCAGGTTCACCTTAAAGATGACAAAGGGCGAGCGTATTTTTTAGATTTTTTAATAGACCTGCCAGACAATCAGCATTTGATTATCGATAGTAAGGCCTCATTGGTGGCGTATGAATCTGCTATTTCGGCTGAAACAGAAGCTCAACGCGAATTAGCGATGAATAATTATATTCAAGCATTGAGAGTGCATGTTAAAGAGCTATCAGAGAAAAACTACAGTCGTCTTAAAGGAATTAACTGCCCAAGTTTTGTCTTGATGTTCTTGCCATTGGAGGCCGCATATATAGAAGGGCTTAAGCATAGTCCTGAGCTTTATGAAGAAGCTTATCGCGAAAATATTATTCTAGTTTCCCATACAACGCTTTTACCGATACTAAAAACCGTTTCAAATATCTGGCGTCTTCAGAACAGCCAAAATGATGCATTGGCCTTAAGTGAAAAAGCGGGTGAGATATACAACCATGTGTGTGTTGTGGCAGAGAGGCTGCAGAAACTGGGTGGCAGCTTGCTTAGCTCGAATAATCACTATAATAACGTACTTATATCGCTTGTCGGACAACAAGGCCTTCATGGGAAAGTGGAACGATTTCAAGAAATGTCAATTGAAGCGAATAAGCGTATGCCTCAATTGGAACCTTTAAATAAGGATGTCGAACTAGAGCGCCTGGATCGTGTTCTGTTAGATGGTTTGCCTGAAGGTAGCAAATAAAAACCTGAAATAGATGAAGTTTGTTTAATAAGTAATCTGCTTTAGATCAATTTTTTTACATGTAAGTGAAAAAAGTTCGGTTTTCACCCATGACCTATTGTCTAGTTTTTGATAAAGTGCATTTGGATATATTTTAGTCATCGGTAGTAACTATTAGCTATATAAAAATAAGACTTGTACTCGTGAGCTTGATGATCTAACGCTAGCAACTTGATTGTCGGGCTTTCTAGACCTTATAGAAAGGGAAGATGATGTTCATGAATTCACTTATCCACTTGTTTGAGGCGACTACCCTCATTTTAGTGGGGGTTTTGATTGTTCAGGTTTATCGCTGTTATCTGAATTCTACTCGCATGGAACGAGCTCAGAGCGAACTGTCTCAGGTCGAGACTTCTGCGCGCAGAATGAGTGTGCGAATCAATATATCCTCTTCAAGTCAGGGGGCTTCCCCGAAACCTCAGTTATTGGTCGCTGAGCAGGACATGAGCTCTGCAGGCACTGAGATTGTAGATCATTGTTCAGCAAGCGCCTCAGATAAGAATGATGACGATGCTCCCTTAAGCTCCCAAGAAGCAAATTCTAACGGTCAGATCTTGAATGATTATATTGGTGAGTTCTTTTCAGAGCCTGCCCAGGTTGATATTCAGGCGTATAAGCGTCCAATTGAGCAAGAAGTGTCGTCAGCTAAAGAGACGCTTGAACCTGAAGATCTGCCTACCGTTCAATCACTTGCATCGTCGAAAGGGCTTGACCAGCTAGTGCCCGAGAGTGAGAGTGATGAGGTGATTGTTGTTGAATCACAGACCAAAATCACGCCAGTCATTCTTGATGAGGGCGTAGCGGAACCAGATAACTTACCTGTGTTAACTGAAATGGCCTCTATTGAGGAGCTTGTAGAAGACGATAGTATTATTACGGTTGGGCCTGAAAGTGACAGTTCGGACCCTAGTGATAAGGTTATGTCTGATAAAGTTGTACACGCTATGTTGGACGAGGCACGCCTCGTATGCGCTTCGTAGTTTAGCTTACTTCCTAGTCTCTGCATCTTTTCTGCTTTAGTCAGCTTTTGCAAAAGCTTGAGAGTGTTTTTGCTCTTGTACTCGTCCCCTGAACCGTTTTTCATTGCGTTAAAAACAAAGATTTGCTTGGTGGTAGACACTAAGGATCTCGATCTTTGCTATGCTATCTATGCGTGACAATAAACTTGTATGCTTTGACAGGGTCATCAATGAGAAACTTATGTTTGTTTTTATTTTTATGCTTGCAGGTAGGGATTGTAAATAGCTCAGGTTTGCCGCCAGAGCATGAGGTCGAGCGTCTTTTGTTGGCCTTAAAGGAGTCGGTGGAAAATGGGAACTGGGAGCATGCGACGAGTCAGCTAGTACTTATGCGTAAGTTAGACGTGCCGCAACCGCTTGAGTCTCATTATTTCGAGGGTTTGGTTAAAATCCGCAAACAAGAGTTTCACAGTGCGCGTCAGGTGCTTGAACGCTATGTTATTAGTTCAGGTAGTCAGGGGCAGTTCTATGAGCAAGCTTTGCGCTTGATAACAGAAGCTGAAGAGGCAGAGAAAAGCCTTGAGGGCTCAGGACAAAAAAACAAAACGTCTATAGAAATGGTGGAATTGCCCCAAAGAGACGGCTATATAAAATCACTGCAAGCCTTATATTTAACACAGGATCCGGTTGAAGCGCTAAGCATGCAGATAAATAGTCTCTTGAATGCGCATCCCTATACAGGCTCTAGGATCAAAAAAAACGGAGTAAAAGAAGGTTTGGTGTATCACCTTGGTGTGGTGAAAGGTGGAGTGACCCTTCAGGAAAAGAGCTATCAAGATGGTGCCCCGATGCTAAGTGCAACAAGCTTACAGGTTGCCGGGTTAGATCCTTTTATTGGCGCCGGTTGCTCAAGTCTAGAATATGCTTGTTGGTTGCTTCATCCTTCGGATAAGCACCAACGCTGGATCAAAATAGATTACGATGAAATGGTTGTGGATGAGCTTCGGGATGCAATGACGAAGTTGCTACAATCTTTACAGCAAGATTTATAGCAACTTTCAAGGCCCTCTATAGATGACGAGCTCTTATCACTGAAAGTAAATAAATGCAGTGATAGCGGCAATAGCAATGATCGAAGCAATGATGATTCCTGTCATTGAGCTGCTCTTGTTTTTATTCGTGGGTTTACTATCTCCCGATATCCATTCTTGTTTGCCGTTCGAAGCCAATCGTTTCTTTGCGGCTTTGGGTTTCGGTTTTGCTGTCTGTTTTGGTGCCGGTTTCTTAACTGGCTTCTTTTCGGGTTGTTCTATCTTTGTCGACAAGCGCGAGCTGGATGTCTTTTCAGTGCTTGGCGGGGTGCTGTCAGACGCACTGCGAATAATCGTTTTGTTGGGGTCGTGAGCCGGTCCGTTTACTTCGAAGGTTAATACGTCCAGCTTGATTTTGTCGCCATTTTTAACAGCTGATTGTTTTACTTGTCTACCATTTAAAAAGGTGCCGTTGGAGGAGTCGAGATCTTCCATGTATAGCTGGCCACTTTTAACTTCTAATGCTACGTGCTTTCTGGAAAGGTGTTCCAGAGGTAGCGTTATGTCGCAGCTTGGGTCTCGACCAATAACGACGCGTTTATTGATGACAAAACGGCTTTGGTCTAGCCAGCTTGCGCTAGAGTAGATAGACCAACCCGCAGAGTAGTTTGTCGTGGAACCTGCATTGCTCTGTTCATTCACAGACTTTGGGTCGATTAGTTCCAGTTCAATAGAGCCAATGGTGATGACGTCTCCAGCTTTGAGGCTTGTATTCGTCGCGACAGGCTTATCATTGAGTAACACGTTTGAGCTCGACGAGACATTATTTAGGCTCAGTTTTTCTTGTGTGTTGGTAATTTGGATATGATGGTCGAGAATATCTTTCTCGTTTATCATTAGGCTGTTGTCCGCAGCTTTACCGATCGTAAAATTCTGATCAACTAACCATACGGACTCTCTTCGGCGATCCCTGAACTGAAGCTTAAGCATAGAACTCTTGTACTCGTTTATTGACTGGTGATAAGTATTAAATTTTCCACGTTATGTTGAGTATAGTCTTAAGTTCCAGCTCTTCGAATTTTCCCCTTAAGATTTATGTAACTGATTGAAAAAATAATATACGAAATAGAAATTTAGTATTTTCAGGTGCTTAGTCTTTGTGAGCTGGCTATACTGAAGCTAAGGAAAACAAAAAATATATGCCATAAGCTTCGGATAACTACGGAGGCTGTGTGGTATCCATAAAGTAATAAGGTGTGTACTGACCCATCATGTTGAAATCAACCTCCGTATGCCATCAGGGCTTGGTTCGTGAAAGAAATGAAGATAGCGTTGTAGCCAATGAAACTCTGGGCCTGTGGGTGGTTGCTGATGGCGTCGGCGGAAATGCGCATGGTGATGTCGCGAGTCAATTAGTCGTTCAAACAATTGAACGACGGATTCGTCAGGGAAAGTCGCTGCGAGAGTCTGTTGAAGATGCAAATTCTGCACTGATATCTGCGGCACGAAGTCAGCAAGAATTGGAGGGAATGGCTAGCACTGTTGTGGTTAGTCTGTTTCATGGGCATCAATTTGAGCTAGCCTGGGTTGGGGATAGTCGTGCCTATTTGATAGATAGTGAGGGTCTGTCTCAATTATCCACAGACCACAATCTTGCTAATGAGTTACTTCAACNGGGTATTATTTCTGAAGGTGAATCTCGGACTCATGCTGGGCAGCATGAGCTGACTCAAGCGATGGGACAGATGAATCTGGAAAAAATTCCCAAGGTTTTAGGCGAATTGCACGAAGGTGATATCCTGCTTTTATGTACAGACGGTTTGTCTGGTCCATTGGAAGAAAGTACGATCTTTCAAACAGTTTGTGATAGCCCTTCTTTGGATGAGGCTGGAGAGACACTATTAGATTTGGTGTTGGAGGCAGGCGCACCAGATAACGTGAGCTTTTCTTTAATTCAGTTTCAGGAAGATGTCCGTCAAATTCGGGCGTCGGATTTTAACTCTAAATCTAAAAACAAAACTGCAAGCATCGTCCCGCCTAAGCTTGAAGGTACTTACCGCCACGCGTTTGATAAAAGAGCTTATTTGCGTCATCTCAAAGGTAGGTCGATGATGTTGGCTTTGGTCTTGTTCGCAATAGTGTTTTTGATTTTCTTTATCTAGTTTCTAAGGACGGAAGAACAATATGAAAGAGGGTCGTTACGCGTACCAAGACAAAATTGGTGAAGGAGGCATGGCCACGGTATATCGTGGTATGCAGTTGTCGCTGAATCGTCCAGTTGCGATTAAAGTTCTGTCGGCAACGCTTTCAGATAATCCCTCAGTCATAAAGCGTTTTAAGCGAGAAAGCTTAATTATCGCCCGTTTGAACCACCCCAACATAATACATGTTATCGATCGTGGAACGACAAGCAAGGGGCGCCCTGTATTCGTGATGGAATTCGTTGAGGGCATAAACTTAGCGGACGCGATTACTGAGCGGAAGTTTGATTTTAACCAAAAAGTCGATATCGCTATTCAAATGTGTAAAGGAATCGCCTATGCGCATAAATTTGATGTTATTCATCGAGATATCAAACCGGCAAATGTCATCATCGATAGAGAGGGCTTTGCGCGTCTTTTAGATTTCGGTATCGCTTCTTTTTTTGAAGCCGATAAAGATATGAACCCTGATGAAACGCGCTTAATCATGGGAACAGAAGCCTATATGGCTCCTGAGCAGCACAAAGGCATCGCCTTTACCTCTACTTTGAGTGACGTTTATTCGCTGGGAGTGGTGATGTATGAATTATTCACCAGTACCTTGCCACTACCCAATGCGCCTCCAATGGCTCAGATTGATGCCAATATAACTCCAGCCCTTGAAAACCTTATTCATCAGTGTCTTGCTGTTGACCCTGCTGAACGTCCTCAGTCTGTAGAGCAGGTCCGGACTCAGTTGCTTTTGGCGATGAAAGGTCAGCATATTGCTGAGGAACAAGTGAATCGGGCAGGAGAAGGCTTAGCCTCTATTCAGCAAAAATTTGGCTTACTTGATGTTATGCAGGAAGACAAATTTGGCGCGGTTTATTTGTATGAAGATAAGTCCTCTCACAAGCTTCTGGTAATTAAGAAGCGTACCTCTACTTTTACGGGGTATCGTGAGGCAAAAATGCTTCACAGTTTGAAGCATCCGAATCTGGTTAATATTCTAGGAACATCCAAGAACGATAGTGTATTCATTGTTGTTATGGAATATGTCTCGGGTGGCAGTCTGCAGGACCGCTTGATTGAACCTATGGGAATGCAGATGTTTTTGAATACGGCGGTTCAAATTTGTAGAGGTTTGGCGTTTGCGCATCAAAATAGGGTTTGCCATGGCAATTTGCGTCCTAGCAATGTTTTGTTGACTTCAGATTTCCAGGTTAAATTGACAGACTTTGGTTTGGATGAGCATTATCGTGTCAAAGAGCGAGATGGTAACTGGTATGGAGATGCTGATGATCGAAAGGACGAGTTATCTGATATTTTTTCGCTTGGCGCAATTTTTTATCATGCATTAACGGGGGTTCCTCCAGCATTTAAGGATGGCAACCTGGTTAAGACCCAGATATTCATTAAATTACCCGTTGATATTCAGCAAATAGTTGGTCGCATGCTGTCACGTCGCCGAGAACAGAGACCGCAAAGCGTTGAGTCTGTCTTGTCCGAGCTTTTGCCGCTTCAGGAGGAGGAAAAGACGAAAGTCATTGAATCTCCTCGAGAAGATGCCCCGGAAATTGTTCAAAAAGAGACAGTAATAAAGTATCAGCGAGTGAATTGGTTAACGATACTGCTTGCGGTTGTGATGGTGGTATCTATTGTTTTGAATGTCTTGTTACTAGGGGATAGTGGCAGTGACGTGCGTGACGCAATTAAAAGCTTCTTGGACTTATATATATAAATAAGTTCTTTTATGGGCTCCTGGGTCGCCCTCTTCGGATGAGGGTATCATGTGGCCATGCTTGCACTGCTTGCAGAATAGCACGCTTTGACTATTATTGATTGAATGGGAGCGTGACTCCGAGTCGTTTTCTGTTACTTCGGCTTTCATGAGACCTCAAAAAACAATCAGATCATTCCGTATGTGTTTACTGAGTAGTTGTGAGTATTGGCTATCTGCATAAAGGAGCCATAAATTACTAAGTTTTTCGGGTGTTTTACAGTTTTTTATTTTAATTTTTGTTCACACCTTTTATTATGATCAGCTTCGGGTATAAATCTAAGTTGAAAGACGGAATTTCTAAACTAAATACAATAGGGCTACAGACATCACCATGACCTCTTTGAAGAAAGTAAAGCTGCCTCTTGAGCAGGTATATCGCTGGGAAAAAGCAAAAGCGGATGATATTTATCTAACTCAGCCAATGGGTAACGGCGTGGTTCAGGAATATACCTGGAACCGAGCAGTTGGCGAGGCCAGAAGGATGGCTAGCTATATTAAATCTTTAGATTTACCACCAAAAAGTCGAATCGGTATTCTTTCGAAGAACTGTGCGCATTGGATCATGAGTGATCTGGCGATCTGGATGGCGGGTCATATATGTGTACCTCTTTACCCTACGCTAAATGCTGAAACGGTTAAGTATATCCTTGAGCACAGTGAAACGCAGTTGTTATTTGTTGGTAAACTGGACGACTGGGAAATGATGAAACCTGGTGTGCCAGATGATTTACCTTGTGTTTCTTATCCTCTAAGTCCAAAAACAGATTACCCAAGCTGGGATAACCTGGTTGCTGAGCATGCTCCGATACAAGAAGATACTGTTCGGGATGCTGACGAGTTAGCGACGATTGTTTATACATCGGGTTCAACCGGCAAGCCAAAAGGCGTTATGTTGTCATTTGAGGCCTTAGGTATTGCAGCAAGCGGTGTTGCACAAGCTTTGGATATAAAGCCTACTGATAGAATGTTATCTTACTTGCCACTGGCGCACGTGTTTGAACGTTTTGCGGTTGAGCAGTCCTCTATCCATATAGGTGCTCAGTTATTTTTTGCTGATGCTTTGGATACCTTCCTGGACGACTTGCGTCGTGCTAAACCAACGGTCTTTATTTCTGTTCCACGCCTGTGGTCCAAGTTCCAACTAGGTATCTTTAAGAAGATGCCTCCTAAGAAACTAAATCGTTTGCTTAAGATTCCAATTGTGTCTGGTTTGGTCAAGAAGAAAGTATTGACTGCTCTGGGCTTGGAATACTGCCGTTTTGCTGGAAGTGGTTCGGCGCCGTTATCAGGTGATATCATTAATTGGTATCGTAACCTGGGTCTGGAATTGCTAGAAGGTTACGGTATGTCTGAGAATTTTGCATATTCTCATATCTCATTGCCAGGCCGCTCAAAGGTTGGTTATGTAGGTGAGCCGATGCCGGGTGTTGAACAGCGTATTTCAGAAATTGGTGAGATCGAGGTCAAGAGCCCTGCTACGATGATGGGCTACTATAAAGACGAAGAAAAGACCAAAGAAACCTTTACCGAGGATGGCTTCTTGCTGACTGGTGATAAGGGTGAAATTGATAGCATGGGTCGCTTGCGTATTACTGGTCGTATTAAGGAAATCTTTAAGACCAGTAAAGGTAAGTATGTTGCTCCAGCGCCAATTTAAAACAAGATTGTTGGTCATGATTCTTTAGAGATGGTCTGTGTTGCTGGTGCTGAACAGCCTCAGCCTTATGCTTTGTTGATGCTTTCGGATGAAACTTTTGCTAAGCAGGGTGATGAGTCTTTCCGTAAGCAGGTTGAGCCGGAATTGGAAGCCTTAATGAAAGAGGTTAATGCTTCGGTTGACCCGCATGAGGCGCTGCAATTTATGGTTGTTGTGAATCAGCAGTGGACGATTGAAAATGAGTTCCTGACGCCGACAATGAAAATTAAGCGTAATGTAATCGAAGATGTTTACGCACCTTCTCAAGACGGATGGTATGGCAGTAAGCAGAAGATTATTTGGCAATAAGCCAAACTTAATGTGATATTCAAAAGCCCGCTTATGCGGGTTTTTTATTTTTGCCTTGTTGAGCTCAGTTGTTTGGACCTCAACTGAATTTAGAACTTAAAGCTACTTTGGATACCCAGGGATCAGTCTGAGCTGGATTCGCTCAAACCAAATCCGGAGAGCAAGCTGTAACTGCGCTTTCGATTAGGTACCCAAGTTGTGCTCAATCCGAGCTTTCTGATCGGCTCTCTTGTTATAGAAGATGCTTGCTTGAAGTAATAGCTGGCGCCCAACATGAAGCCTTTGTCCATAAGTCTCTGTATAGAGGCTCTGCCATACCATCGATTATTATATTTCTTGGACGGTGAGTCGCCGGTAATCTGATTATGAAAGGGATGAAAAAGACCATTATGAGTTTGAAGAGTTTGAAGAGTTTGAAGAGTTTGAAGAGTTTGAAGAGTTTGAGGAACCAGTGTTCGAAGACTGAGGTTCTGAGGTGGTAGGTGAAGGTTCAAATTGGGTATATATGTTAAGTGGATATTAGGTTTAAATATACGTCAAAGATTACTTGGAATATGAACTTATGGATAATAGTCAGTTTTTTTATCGTATTGCACCTTTCTCATCTAAAGAGGGGCGAGTTGCTCTGGTAGATATTTTAAACATAGACAACACAACGCCTTTGGATGACTGGCTAGGTTTGGTTGTTTCGTTAGCGGATGGCTTTCATACCCTTCAGCAGTTGATTGATCACTTGTCTGCTCAGTACTCGACGCCTCCCGATAACCTGGAGAAAACTATTTACTCAGTAGTTGAACGTTTGGTTGAAAGTAAAGTGATAGAATTGAGTCAGCGTGTGACGACCTTACCTTATTACTTGAGTGGCCCCGTTGATGAGTTGGATATGGAGCGAGCAAGAAGAGAACTTGCGCTTCAAGATGGTCAGCCAGATGGTGGGTCGCTGCATTAGTTAGCGCTTTCCCATAAGGAAATAAAAAAGGCAGCCTAGGCTGCCTTTTTCTTTGAATATGAATCTACATATTCGGATAGTTTGGACCGCCGCCGCCTTCTGGTGTGACCCAGGTAATGTTTTGTGCAGGGTCTTTGATATCACAGGTCTTACAGTGAACACAGTTTTGAGAGTTGATTTGGAAGCGCTTATCGCCGTTATCTTCTTCTACAATCTCATATACACCTGCTGGGCAATAACGCTGTGCAGGCTCATCAAACTTAGTCAGGTTGTGGCCAAGAGGGATAGAGTCATCCTTAAGCTTTAAGTGGCACATTTGATCTTCTTCGTGGTTTGTATTCGATAGGAATACAGAAGTAAGACGGTCAAAGGTGATGTTGTTATCCGGCTTAGGGTAGTCGATCTTTTTGCATTCTGCTGCTGGCTTAAGTGCAGCATGGTCGTAAGTTTTATCGCTGAAGCTGAAAGGCAGTTTACCACCAAAGATGTTTTGGTCGATAAATGTATAAGCCGCACCAAGGTAAGTGCCAAACTTATGCATAACGCCAACGAAGTTACGCGTGTTGTACAGTTCGTCGTGTAGCCAGCTGTTCTTGAACTTCGCTTCAAAGTTGGTCGCTTCTTCGCCTTCTGCACCGCCAGCAAGCTTCTCTGCAACAGCTTCTGCAGCCAGCATGCCACTCTTCATTGCTGTGTGAGAACCTTTGATTTTCAGCGGGTTCATTGTTCCTGCGTCACAGCCAATTAACATGCCGCCAGGGAATGACATCTTGGGAAGTGCATTGATGCCGCCTTTAATCAGTGCTCGAGCGCCATAACTAACACGCTTGCCGCCTTCTAAGGCATCTTTTAGTACAGGGTTAAGCTTACAACGTTGCATCTCTTCAAAAGGTGATACGTGTGGGTTGCTATAGCTAAGGTCAGTAATTAAACCGAGTACTACTTGGTTGTTTTCAATGTGGTAAAGGAACCAGCCGCCTGTGGATGAAGACTCGCTTAGTGGCCAACCCAGGCCGTGCATAACAGTACCTTCACGGTGTTTAGCTGGGTCGATATCCCAAAGTTCCTTGATGCCGATACCGTAATGCTGAGGATCTTTTCCTTCATCTAGGTTGAACTTAGAGATGATTTCTTTGCCAAGATGTCCACGACAACCTTCAGCAAACATTGTGTATTTAGCGTGTAACTCCATGCCTGGCATGTAAGAGTCTTTTTGTTGGCCGTCTTCGCTGATGCCCATGTCGCCAGTAGCAACACCTTTTACACGACCATCTTCATGGTATAAAACTTCTGCTGCAGCAAAGCCTGGGTATACTTCTACGCCAAGTCCTTCAGCTTGCTCGCCTAACCAGCGGCAAACGTTGCCAAGGCTAACAATATAGTTGCCATCGTTGTGTGTAGGTTTAGGGATAAAAGCGTTTGGAAGTTTTACCGACTTTTCCTGATTGGTCAGGAAGTAAAATTCATCACCTGTTACAGCGGTATTTAATGGTGCGCCCATTTCTTTCCAATTAGGGAACAGCTCATTTAACGCTGTTGGTTCTAGAACTGCGCCAGACAGGATGTGGGCGCCAACCTCAGATCCTTTTTCTACAACGCATACGCTGATTTCATTACCAGTCTCTTCAGCGATTTGTCTTAGACGACAGGCTGCTGATAATCCAGCGGGGCCACCGCCGACAATGAGTACGTCAAACTCCATCGATTCACGTTCCACAATAGGTCTCCTCGTGCATATACGTTATATAGCGTCCTGATGTTAAGCCTGTTTAGCTGGACCAGAGCGCAGTTTTTAGTTTCCGCTTTTTTACGGCGCGCGAATTATACAGTTATTCGCTGAAATTCGCACCCCCAGTCTTTCTGACTATGCTAATTCACAATATGGCAGTGACGGAAGTAGTGATGAATACCTCTCTTTTAGCATGTTGACTAGATATATAGCCACTTTAGCTTCCTGTGCTGCAAAGAGAGTTTCAAACAAACGTTTGAATTTTACCTGTTTATTCAATGTATGTAAAAGGTAGTTGTTATCCTGGTATTCGCAATTGATTTAGAGCATAAAAATATAGAAAAAGAGTGTTGAAATAGGTGCGATTTAATGTGCAACTATTGACCTAAAAGCGATTTATCGGCAGAATCATGCGCTTCGCGAAAGCTGTATTTTATTTAATCTTGGAAGGCTAGTGAGTATTTGCTGGTTTTTTCGAGGGTTAAATGCTGATAAAACACCGCTTAAGAGCCCGAATGGACTAAAGTAGTGTAAATTATATTTTTGCTTCGCGCCTGTATCTGGGTCTATCTAGGTCGTTGTTCAGGGTTTACCGGTCATTGTTAATTTTTATTAGTTAGCGAATGCTTGGGTAAGTAAAACTTTGAAGAATGATAAGACCTCTAAATTCAATTGTTAATTAACGAGGAATCTATGAAGGTTCTGGTCGCTGTTAAACGAGTTATTGACTATAACGTCAAAGTTCGAGTTAAGCCTGATAATTCAGGTGTAGATCTTACTAATATCAAAATGGCAATGAACCCATTCTGTGAAATCGCTGTTGAAGAAGCGGTTCGCTTGAAAGAGAAGGGTGTTGCAAGTGAAATCGTAGTGGTTTCTATTGGTCCTAAAGTTGCTCAAGAGCAAATTCGTACAGCCCTGGCGCTAGGTGCGGATCGCGGTATTCTGATTGAAACTGACGAAGAAGTTCAGTCTCTACAAGCTGCAAAATTATTTAAGTCTGTTGTTGAAAAAGAAGAGCCACAGCTAGTAATTCTTGGTAAGCAGTCTATCGACTCTGATAACAACCAAACTGGTCAGATGCTTGCTGCATTGACTGGTATGCCTCAAGGTACGTTTGCTTCTGAAGTTGTTGTTGATGGCGACAAAGTAAATGTTACTCGTGAAGTTGATGGTGGTCTGATGACAGTTGGTTTGAACTTGCCAGCAGTTGTAACAACTGACTTGCGTTTGAACGAGCCACGTTATGCTTCTCTTCCAAATATCATGAAAGCGAAGAAAAAGCCGCTTGAAATGACAACTCCAGCTGACCTGGGTGTTGATGTTGCTGCTAGCTTGAAGATTACCAAGGTTGAAGAGCCAGCTACGCGTTCAGCAGGTATTAAAGTTGCCGATGTTGCTGAATTGGTTGACAAACTTAAGACTGAAGCGAAGGTGATCTAACATGAGTATACTAGTAATTGCAGATCATGATAACGGTAGCATCAAGCCAGTTACCCTAAACGTTTTGAGTGCAGCAAAAGCGATCGGTGGTGACATCGACGTGCTAGTTGCAGGCGAAGGTTGTGGTGCGGCGGCTGAAGCAGCTGCTAAAGCTGAAGGTGTTGCTAAAGTATTGGTTGCAGATAATGCAGCCTACGGTCACTCTCTAGCTGAGAACTTATCTCTACTAGTTGCTGATCTTGGTAAAGGTTATTCTCACATCGTTACTTCTGCGGGCACTACGGGTAAGGACTTCCTTCCACGTGTAGCTGCTTTGTTGGATGTGGCGCAAATCTCTGACATCATCAAAGTTGAATCAGCTGATACTTTCGTTCGTCCTATCTATGCAGGTAATGCGATCGCTACTGTTCAGTCTTCTGACGGCATCAAAGTAATCACTGTTCGTGGTACTGCGTTTGATCCTGTTGCTGCTGAAGGTGGTTCTGCTGCTGTTGAAGCTATTGATAACGTTCAGGATGCTGGCATCTCTACCTTCGTTGGTGAAGAAATGGCTAAGTCTGATCGTCCAGAGTTGACTGCTGCTGACATCGTGATTTCTGGTGGCCGTGGTATGCAAAATGGCGACAACTTCAAGATTCTTGAGTCTGTTGCTGACAAGCTAGGCGCTGCTGTAGGTGCATCACGTGCCGCTGTTGATGCTGGCTTCGTACCTAACGATATGCAGGTTGGTCAAACAGGTAAGATTGTTGCACCTAACCTTTACATCGCTGTTGGTATCTCGGGTGCTATCCAGCACTTGGCAGGTATGTCAGGCAGTAAAGTAATCGTTGCAATCAACAAAGACGAAGATGCTCCTATCTTCCAGGTTGCTGATTACGGTTTGGTTGCTGATTTGTTTGAAGCTGTTCCAGAATTGGACGCTGCACTTTAAGCAAAGCTAAGTTCTAAAAACCGATACATGAAAGTGTATCGGTTTTTTTGTGCCTGACTATTAATCAGGCTTTGCTTCGTAAGGTGTCAAGTTCGTAAGTGCCTTTGTAAAGCTCTCTTCTAGCGGACATTCTAATGTCACGTTTTGCCCCGTCACTGGGTGATTGAACGTAAGTTTGGTCGCTGCCAATAATAAACGATGACTATCAAAATTTTCTTTGAATAGACGGTTGTGCTCACCTTTCCCATATTTTACATCACCGATAATTGGGTGGCTGATGTGTTTTAGGTGGCGCCGAATTTGATGCTTTCTGCCGGTTGTGGGCTTCAGTTGGATGTGGCTGTATCGTGAACTGGGGAAGCGCCCATCTGAGAATGGCAGCTCAAAACTGCACATTCGTTCATAATGTGTGACAGCTTCTTTAGGGTCTTTTTTTTGAAGTTGTTTTTGCATGTGTTTGAAAACTGCGATTTCTTTTAGAGGGTGATTGATCTCTCCATTGGTGGGAGTATACCCGCGAACGATTGCTTGATATGTCTTATTGACCAAGCGGTTTTCAAAATCTGAGCTAAGCTGAGAGGCGATCTCGGAATGCAGAGCAAATAGGAGTAGCCCTGATGTCGGTTTATCCAAACGGTGTACCGGATAGACCCACTGATCAATCTGGTTTCGCAATATTTTCATAGCATAGCTAGTTTCATGCTTGTCGATGGGACTTTTGTGTACCAGTAAACCTGCAGGTTTTTGTATAGCAATTAGGAACTTATCTTGGAAGATAATGGATAATTGCTCAGTAGCTTGTGTATCGGGCATTTGCATAACGATTGTTCTATAAAAAGAAATCAGTTTTCTGAAAGGCCATATTCTAGCACTGTACTGGATTCGTTGGGTGAAGTTGGTAGTATCTCCGTTTCTATAACAAATACATTAATACACAAGTAATGGAAGAACGAATGAGTACGTTTAATTTAAGGTTTGGTATCAGCAGGTTATTTGTCGTTATAGTCACTTGCTTAACAGTTGTTGCTTGTAGTGAAAATGGTAAAGATCAAGAAAACCCTGAAGCAGCAATGGCCGCAATGCCGCCACCTCCTGTGACCGTTGCAGAGGTAATACAGGGCGAGGTTAGTGACTGGAAGGAGTATACAGGTCGTCTAGAAGCTTCAGACAGTATTGTCGTCATGCCGCGCACTTCTGGTTACATACTATCGGTAGGCTTTGAAGATGGAGCTTATGTCAAGAAGGGTGACTTGCTATTTCAGGTAGATTATCGAACGGTGCGTGCAGAAGTTCAGCGCCTGGAAGCGGAAGTTAAACGCAATGTAGCGGAAATAGAATTATCTAAACGTGATTTAAAACGAGCAGAAAGTTTACGTAAGAAAAGCGCGATTTCTCAAGAGCAGCTCGATAACAGTCGCACCCGCTTAACTCAAGCTATTGCCGCAGTAGAAAGTGCGAAGGCAGACTTGAAACGAACTAAAGTCCTCGATGCAATCACCACCGTAAAAGCTGAGTTTGATGGCCAGGTTTCTAATGCCCGTGTGAAAAAAGGGAGCTCGGTCATTGCAGGTAGCACAGTGCTGACTACCTTGGTTTCTACTGATAAAACACATGCATATTTTGATGTTGACGAAAAAACCTTTGCTCGTTTGCGTAGCTTAGGAGAAGGCAAGCGTTTGGATGAAATGAATATTCCTGTATTTATGGGGTTGGCGGGTGAAACTACATATCCGCATCAGGGAGTGATCGATTTTGTTGATAATCAGGTTGATATCAGTACGGGTACAATACGACTGCGTGCAGTATTTAGCAATGAAGATGGTAAGTTCACGCCAGGGATGTTTGCGCGGATTAATATGCAGATAGGTGCGAGCTATCCAGGAATTCTTGTTGATGAGAAAGCTGTCGTGACAGACCTTAGTCATAAATATGTATTGGTTTTAGGAGAAAACAACATCTTGGAATATCGCCCTGTTCAGTTGGGTCCTAAATTCAAGGGTTTGAGGGCGATTAAGAGTGGCCTGGAAGCTGGTGAAAAGATTGTTATCAAGGGGCAGGGCTTGCCAAATGTTTTCCCTGGAATGCCGGTATCACCTAGTGATGCAGATATGGCGCCAGCCACTAACAATAGCCAAGGCTAGGAGCGGCAAGCCAAAATGAGTATTTCACAATATTTTATTAGCCGCCCGATCTTTGCTGGCGTGCTCTCGATGATGATCTTCCTAGCTGGCTTGATCGCCGTCTTTCAATTGCCGATAACAGAATACCCAGAGGTTGTTCCGCCAACCGTTGTGGTTAATGCTAGCTATCCTGGCGCAAACCCCGAAGTGATGGCGGACTCTGTTGCTACGCCATTGGAACAGGCGATTAATGGTGTTGAAGGCATGCTTTATATGTCCTCACAAGCAACCTCAGATGGTAGCTTGGCAATTACTGTTACCTTTGAGCTGGGTACTGATGTCGATGATGCGCAGGTACAAGTCCAAAACCGTGTTTCGCGAGCGATTCCCAGGCTGCCGCAAGACGTTCAACGTTTGGGGGTGACCACAACCAAATCTTCACCTGACTTAACGATGGTCGTGCATCTGTTATCACCTGACGATAGCTATGACATGTTGTACCTGTCTAACTTTGCTAACTTGAAAGTGCGCGATGAACTTGCTCGCCTAGAAGGTGTTGGAAATGCTCAAGTATTTGGTGCAGGGGATTACTCTGTGCGTATCTGGCTGAATCCTGAGCAGGTATCTGCGATGGGTATGACCACCAGCGATGTGATCAATGCCATACGGGAACAAAACCGTCAGGCCGCGGCAGGGACAATTGGCGCGCCGCCCGGAGCGGAAGCAGCACCGTTTCAGCTGTTGATAAAGGTAAAAGGTCGTTTAGAGACTTTAGAAGAATTTGAGGATGTTGTACTGCGTGTTGGCGATAACGGAGCCATCACGCGCTTAAAAGATGTCGCGCGAGTTGAATTAGGTTCAAATTCCTATGCGCTAAGATCCTTGCTAAATAACAAGCAGGCCGCAGCCATTGCAATTTTTCAACGCCCTGGCTCAAATGCGATCCAGATCTCAGACGATGTTCGTGCGCGTATGGAAGAATTGAAGAAGACTTTCCCTGCGGGTGTTGATTACAACATCGTCTATGATCCTACCATTTTCGTGCGAGGTTCTATCGAAGCGGTTGTGATGACTTTGCTTGAAGCCATGGTGCTTGTTGTGATTGTGGTCTTACTGTTCTTGCAGACATGGCGAGCATCAATTATTCCTTTAGTTGCAGTACCTGTTTCTTTAGTTGGGACATTTGCAGTGATGGCCATGTTTGGCTTTTCTTTAAATGCACTAACGCTTTTTGGATTAGTCTTGGCTATCGGTATCGTAGTAGATGATGCGATTGTTGTGGTTGAAAACGTAGAGCGAAATATTGCTTTAGGAAAGAGTTCTATTGAAGCCACGAAGCAAGCTATGCGAGAGGTGACCGGGCCGATTATTGCTACCTCCTTGGTATTAAGTGCTGTATTTATTCCAACAGCCTTCATCTCTGGTTTGACTGGGCAGTTTTACAAGCAATTTGCCCTAACCATCGCTATTTCAACAATTATATCGACTTTCAATTCGCTAACTCTTAGCCCGGCTTTGGCCGCGGTGTTATTAAAGCCCCATGATGCAAAGAAAGACCGACTGAGCCGTATCATTGACGCCTTGTTTGGTAAGATTATTTTTGGCCCGTTTAATAAATTTTTTAGTGCCTTGACTGAAGGTTACACCTCCTTACTGAAAGTCATAATCCGGCTTTCTGTGATTGTTGTTTTGATTTACGCAGGCTTGATGGTATTAACCTCGCACCAATTTAAGACAACTCCCACCGGGTTTGTTCCTGCTCAAGACAAAATGTACTTGATTGCCTTTGCACAGTTACCTGATGCATCAAGCTTGGATCGCACTGAAGCGGTGATTAAGAAAATGTCAGCGATCGCCCTGGAGCATCCGGGAGTAGAATCATCAGTCGCTTTTCCCGGGTTATCACCTAACGGCTTCACGGTATCCTCGAATGAGGGGGTTGTCTTTGTCACCCTAAAGCATTTTGACGAACGCCAAGCACCTGATATGAGTGCTGACGCGATTGCTGGTGCCTTATGGGGGCAGTTTATGGGAATAGATGAAGCCTTTACGGTTATTTTTCCTCCGCCTCCCGTTATCGGTTTAGGCACTACTGGTGGCTTTAAACTGCAGATTGAGGATAGGGCAAACCTGGGCTATGAACGCTTGTTTCAGGAAACACAAAAGGTTGTAGGCCAAGCCTGGCAAACGCCAGAGTTAACACAGGTTTTCTCTTTCTTTCAGGTTAATGTACCGCAAATAGAAATTAACGTTGATAGAGAGAAGGCTAAAGTTCATGGTGTAGCGATATCAGATATTTTTGATACCTTGCAAGCCTATATGGGCTCGGTATATGTCAATGATGTCAATTTATTTGGTCGCACTTATCAGGTCAATGTGCAGGCCGATGAAGCCTTTAGAGTAGATGAAACGCAGCTGGAAAAGCTAAAAGTGCGCAACCGTGAGGGATCAATGGTGCCGCTTGCTTCGTTTGTAACGGTGCAGCACGGCGCTGGTCCAAACCGCGTTTCTAAGTACAACGGCTATCCGGCGGCTGACCTAAATGGACAAGCCAAGCCCGGTTATAGTTCTGGTCAAGCAGAAGCAGCCATCACAGCTATTCTCGACCGCTCTTTACCAAATGGGATGGCTTATGAATGGACAGATCTGAAGTATCAGCAGATTCTAGCGGGTAATACGGCTATCTATATTTTCCCCTTGGTTGTTTTACTGGTCTTCCTAGTGTTGGCCGCGCAGTATGAGTCATGGTCGTTGCCACTGGCGATTATCTTGATTGTGCCAATGGTTTTGTTGTCAGCGATGACGGGTATTATTTTGTGGGGTTTGACTAACAATATCTTCACGCAAATAGGTTTTATTGTGCTGGTTGGGCTGGCTGCGAAGAACGCCATTCTTATCGTTGAGTTTGCCAAAGAGAAAGAAGATAGTGGCATGGGGTTGCTTGAGGCGACGCTTGAAGCCAGCCGCTTGCGTTTACGCCCCATTTTAATGACTTCGCTTGCTTTTATTATGGGGGTGGTGCCCTTGGTGTGGGGTTCAGGAGCGGGTGCAGAAATGCGTGAGGCCATGGGTGTTGCTGTATTTGCAGGTATGATTGGGGTTACCGTTTTTGGCTTACTCTTAACGCCTCTCTTCTATAAGTTAGTCAGGCATCTAAGCAACAGAAAAAAGTTGTAGGGTAGAGCTTCTTATTTCTACCTATTAAGGCGGGAATTTCCCGCCTTAATATTTTATAGGCTAATCTAGTAAATCTATGACGGTTTGAGAGTTATAGAAATCTTCTAAATGGCGTCTCAGAAGCTCCTCTAGAATGCCGTTTTCTTTAAATGCTTCTAAAGCCTTGGGTGCGAATATTTTTATGGGCGCAATAATTCTATCTTTTGAGACATCAAATTCCTCGAGCAAGACGTCGAGGTTTTTTCTGCCGTAGCGCTTAAAGAAGTAGTCTACGATGGTTTCATAACTGCTGATGAAATAATCTGTTTTTCTAAACTTAAGCCAGAAGTCATAGCCTAAGGCGATAAATTCAGATAGATCTAAACTGTCCATACCTTGTTGAAATTCAGACATGGGTTTATTTTCAATCGCTTCCCATAGCTCCATTGCAGAGTCGCGCAATTGCTCATCGCTTACTGAGCCTTCTAGAAACTTCTTGCTTTCGTCCAGGATAAAGTCGAGGCTGTCGATAATAAAACTTTTTACGCTCTCCTCTACTCCGGAGCCAATTTTTGGCGCAGCTTTGCTGACTACATTTCTTCCCATCTTGAGCATTGAGGACACGCCCGGAATGTTCTTGCTGATTAGGTTGCTTTCATAAATATAGCGAAGGATAGCTTGGTAAAGAATGCCTGATATTAATTCGGCATATATCGGTAGCTCAATTACTTTGTCTATGCCTTTGTTTCGCTGCTCCTTTAGCTCTAAAGCTTTGTCTATGAATTCTTCAAAGTCTTTTTTGCTGATGATTTGGTTCAGTAAGGTTTCTTGATGTTTTT
>NZ_LWFE01001523.1:0-270 GCF_001635675.1 Oleiphilus sp. HI0061
CCCAGAAATTGCATATCCTTCTGAATGCCTCGTTTCTCAACACAAAGACTAATTACATTCCCCAAATGCTCTTGTGGTACGAGAATATTTGCCTCTACGATTGGCTCTCTCATCTCCTCTACTGCACCGGGGTCTGGTAGACGAGACGGGTTATCTACTTTAATAACCTCACCATTACGCATCACTAGTTCGTAAATAACTGTTGGCGCAGTGGTCAATAAATCTAAGTTATATTCTCGTTCGAGTCTCTCCTGGATAATCTCCATATGG
>NZ_LWFE01001524.1:0-1567 GCF_001635675.1 Oleiphilus sp. HI0061
AGAGCATGGAATGCAGGGTGAAGTTTTTTAAACTCGAGGAAATTTTCAAATACTGACTTGGTTAACTGGTAGATAACCTCGTCGGGTGTATCTTTAGAGCTTACTAGTGTCGCACCTACGCCAAATGATTTTATTTCATTTGGGTTGCCTCGGTACATACCAGCCGGAATGGTGACTTCGTGATAATATGCGTTGTCAGTGACTAGCTGATTAACTTCGGAACCTTCAACATCAATAAGAATGCTATCGCAATCTGAGGTCGCAGCTTTAATCGAGGCGCTAGGATGCCCAGCCATAAAAATCATGGCATCAAACTGCTTGTCGCATAGTGCTTTTGATTGATCTGAGGAGCTGAGTTCAGATACTTGTGAAAAAAGGCTGCTTCCCCAGCCGAGTGCCTGCATGAGAATTTCCATAGTGGCACGATGACCAGAGCCTTTATTACCTATATTAATTCGTTTACCTTTCAGGTCATTTAAAGTTTGGATGCCCGAATCTTTTCGTGCGACGACAGTAAATGGCTCGGAGTAAATAGAAAATACTGAGCGTAACGCTGGGTCTCTGCCTTCTGAGGAAAATACTTCACTGCCTTGTACTGCGTGATATTGCCAGTCGGACTGAACAACTGCCATATCCAAGTCCAGTTCTCTGACTTTTCGTAAGTTGTACAATGATCCCTGGGTGCTTTCAACGCCACAGCGTATACCGTGCTCGGAACGTTGACGATTGATCATCCTGCATACTGCGCCGCCTGTTGGATAATACACTCCGGTGACACCACCGGTACCGACAATCATATAGTGCTTGTCACGAGCAAGGCTGAGCTCGGAACTGCCGAAAAGAAAGACGAAAATACAAAGCTTAGCCAGCTTCAATTTGCCGAACAAACTCAAAGTTTTTGACCTACGACCTAGCATACGTTTCCTTATTGAAGCTGCTTGTATCAGCACCTTACCCTTTTCATTGAAGAATAATCTTTTTGGAAAAGATTTTCTACACGATATTGTTGTGAAAGAGAAAAACAGAATTATGCTGTTACACTTATTGAAGGCCCTTAACAAGCAGTTTCTTTTCGCTATGAATAAGCTGATTCAACCGATATTTTTGCTGATGAATCGATTAACTTACCGTGGTAAGTTTATGTTGATCTCATCGGTTTTCGCGATCCCCTTGGCTCTGTTTGCTGTGCAGTTAGCATTTAATGCGCATCAGCAACTAGAACAAGCACAGCACACTCGCTCTGGCTTTAACTATCTTCGCCAATCAACAGAACTTATCGAAGACTTGGAAACGATACGAGATATAACTGTTGTTGTCTCTTGGAAGAGTGACTCCTTCTTGGTTTCAAAGCTTGATGCTGTTAAGAAGCGGGCTTATGGTCGTATTCTGGATCTAAGCGAAAAATTAAGTTCTAACGCTAGTAGCAAGTACTTACTAAGTCTTAAGGAAAAGTTTGAAAAGGACGGTTTTATTCGCGGAAATGAGGCAGGAAGGGTCGATAAGATTTATGAAGAGGCACATATTATGGTCGGTCAGGCGTATAGCTGGAGAAGGCAAGTTTCTTATC
>NZ_LWFE01001525.1:0-1254 GCF_001635675.1 Oleiphilus sp. HI0061
TTTACTGTTGGGGATTGTGATTTTGCGGCCGTCTTCAGTTTCTATAATCAGCGCAGTAGAGCAGATCTCAATTACTTCACCAGAAACGTTATCAACCTTAATTTTGTTACCCGGAACATATAGTTCACGAGCATAAACGCCTGCAACGACATTTCCGGCAACATGTTTTGTGCCTAAACCGAGTGCAAGTGCAACTGCTCCTGCAGCAGAGAGCAAAAAGATAATAACAACCTGGTTTAGCAAATCGGTTTCAATCTCTAGTTGGTTGATCGCCAGTGACACTACAATGATAACAATTAGCGCATAAATAATTCCGCCAATTGTACGTTCATAACCTAGGTTAATGCTGGCAAGTGAGGCCTCAATGGCAGTTCGCACAAGTCCTGCAATGAATAAACCGATCAAGGTTAGAATAAGAGCGCTAATCACTTTTGGTATATACAGCACGAAGTGATCAATGGTGGCGGAGACTCTATCCAGGCCTAAAGCATCTGAAGCAGAGATGATAAATGTGAGAAATACAAGCCAGTAAATTATCTTAGATAGCAGTATTGACGGCCCTGAGCTCATGCCTGCTTTCTTCAGTGCAACATCAATGCCCGCTGTTTCGGCTAAGCGGTCAAGGCCGATTTTTGAAAATAGCTTTGCTATGGCTCCGGCTAGAAATTTAGCGACAAAGTATCCACCTATCAGTAGGCCTAGTGCGGTGAGTAGGCTAGGTAAGAATTCAGCGATCTTAGCCCATAGTATCATCGGATCGGCTAGGGTTTCTTTCATTGCTTCGAGCATTACTAACTCCTGATAGGTCGCTTAGGTCTGTTGGTCAGACTGATTGTTCTTGGGAGCAAGTTGGTCACTATTTTTAAGTGCCAAGTTTGCGAACATCGGGGCAAACAACTCAGCCATGGTTACCCATATTTTGACCAGCGCAAAGCTCATCGTGTCGTGTTGACTTGTTTGGGTGCGTGTCTTCTGGAGTACCGATTTTATGTTGTCAGATTTTGGTTTTTCATCGGATTTGAACAGTGCGTCAAGATCGTCGAGGTCATCCATAGTGTTGGTCTCAATTTGAATTGATGAAATTACAGAAATTATGACATAAGTCGATAAAAGAAAGTCACAAAATAAAATTAAAAAATAAATTGTGACTTTTGGCTTTCTTAGGAGTGTAATTTGATGGAATTAAAACTAAAAGGTATTAGGAGATAAATAATGGAACAGCAACTACAGGATATTTGGAAGCAGGTAGAAGAG
>NZ_LWFE01001526.1:0-1128 GCF_001635675.1 Oleiphilus sp. HI0061
ACCTTACTCTTATCCTTCAATCAATTATCTCATTGTTAATTGAAATATTTATGACAATTAACGCTTTCAGACAGACCTAAGACTACCCCTTAGGACGCTTAGCACCGTATTTAGAACGACCCTGACGTCTATCTGCAACACCTGAAGTATCCAAGCTACCACGAACTGTGTGATAACGAACACCAGGCAAATCTTTAACACGACCACCACGAATAAGAACAACGCTGTGCTCTTGTAGGTTATGGCCTTCACCACCGATATACGATGTAACCTCGTAACCGTTCGTTAGACGAACACGACAAACCTTACGCAAAGCCGAGTTTGGCTTCTTAGGTGTCGTAGTGTATACACGAGTACAAACGCCTCGACGTTGAGGACAAGCCTGCAACGCGGGTACGTCACTTTTCGCGACTACACGTTTACGAGGCTTACGTACCAACTGATTAATCGTTGCCATGTAAGCAAACTCCAATATCTATATTTTTAAAAACCGTTTCATTACAAAACGTCAAACTACTATGCCGAAATTGCTGGCACAATAAAGTTGAGGGGCGCAAGTCTAATGACGCCCCCCTCAACTGTCAAGCAATGCGGTGATTTTTTGTTCACCGCACCTGCATCCACTTACTTAACAAGCAATTACTGCTTATTAAGCTCGGCACTCAATGCTGCAACAACATCCTGTGCACTTACACCCAAGCCCTCTTCAGCGATAGGTGCCAACTTCTGATCTTTCTTACGCTTACGCTCTGAGTGGTAAGCCAAGCCTGTACCCGCTGGGATCAAACGGCCCACTACCACGTTCTCTTTCAAGCCACGTAAGTAGTCACGCTTACCTGTTACCGCACCTTCAGTCAGTACGCGCGTTGTTTCCTGGAACGATGCAGCAGAGATAAACGACTCAGTTGCAAGCGAAGCTTTGGTAATACCCAACAACTGACGCTCACACTGCGCAGGCATCTTGTCGTTCGAATCAGCCTCTTCATTAGCTTCCAAGAACTTCACATACTCAACCTGGTCACCCTTGATCAAGTCAGTATCACCAGACTGCGTAATCTCAACTTTACGCAACATCTGGCGCACGATAACTTCGATATGCTCATCGTTAATTACAACACCCTGCAAACG
>NZ_LWFE01001527.1:0-1713 GCF_001635675.1 Oleiphilus sp. HI0061
ACTCTCCGGTAGCAGGGTTAAATACTGGGTAGAGGTTATTTTCGTTCTGCTCAATATTCGCCTGTTGCTCAGATGACGGAGGGGTCGTCTGTGAGTTTTCGTTATCTCTTTCTTTCGGGTTGTTTTCTGGATCAGTAGTGTCCAGACAGCCTGTTAATGATAATGCTGACGCAATCGCGACACTTAATAAGGTTTTTTTATACATGGATAAGACCTTTCCTAAACGTTGTCTCAAATAAGTAGTGGCTAGATGGTGGATGCTTGCTTGGTTTTATCTGTTTAAATTCAGCAACACACACCACCAGGCCTAAAAATTTTGACCTAGATTAAACGTAGACACGAAAAAGCAATTTGTCTAATTTTTTAGCGCAAAGAATTAGATGCACTTGCTTAGTAGCTGTAACGAATTTAACCGTCGTTTAAGCTTTGTAGGTGTGACTACAAACTCATCTTCAATCAGAGTACAATTCAGTACCCCAATAATTGATCGCTCAGAAGATGAGTGGGTGATCAGCCATGTATTAATTGATAAACACAACATGGGCCTGGCCAAAAGCTTAAGAGCCTCAGCAGTTTATTAATTAAAGAAAAACGTTAGAGAGTGACTATGACCACAATTCGTCAAGCAGATTTAATTGATAGCGTTGCAGATGCCCTGCAGTTTATCTCCTACTATCACCCAAAAGACTTTATTGATGCCGTCCATGAAGCGTATTTAAAAGAAGAGTCCCAAGCTGCTAAAGATGCAATGGCACAAATACTCATCAATTCACGTATGTGTGCAGAAGGTAAGCGACCAATTTGTCAGGATACCGGTATCGTGACTGTATTCGTTAAAGTCGGTATGGATGTGCAGTGGGATGCTGAATTAAGCCTGACTGATATGATAAATGAAGGTGTACGTCGTGCTTACACTCATCCAGATAACGTCTTACGTGCTTCAATCCTAGATGACCCTGCCGGCGCTCGTAAGAATACTAAAGACAATACACCTGCTGTGATCCACTATGAGATTGTCGAAGGCAACACTGTCGACGTCCAAGTTGCTGCAAAAGGCGGTGGTTCCGAGAATAAGTCAAAAATGGCGATGTTGAACCCTAGTGACAGTATTGTTGACTGGGTTCTGAAAACGGTTCCTACGATGGGCGCTGGCTGGTGCCCGCCAGGCATGTTGGGTATAGGCATCGGTGGTACAGCTGAAAAAGCTGCCGTGATGGCGAAAGAAGCTTTGATGGAGCCGATTGATATTCATGAGCTTCGTAAGCGTGGCCCTCAAAATCGTGTTGAAGAGTTACGTTTAGAGATTATGGATAAGGTCAACGACCTGGGTATCGGTGCTCAAGGCCTTGGTGGCTTAACAACGGTTATGGACGTAAAAATTAACGACTATCCAACGCATGCTGCATCATTGCCTGTCGTAATGATTCCAAACTGTGCTGCCACACGTCATGCTCACTTTGTGTTAGATGGCTCCGGCCCGGCATTGCAAACACCTCCAAGTCTTGAAGACTGGCCTGAGATTACTTGGGAAGCTGGCGACAGTGCTAAGCGCATTGNTTTGAATAACGTGACTAAAGAAGACGTCGCCGACCTTAAGCCGGGCGATACGGTTTTGCTTTCAGGTAAAATGCTGACTGGCCGCGATGCAGCTCATAAGAAAATGACTGAGATGCTAGCCAATGGTGAAGAGCTGCCAGTAGATTTGAAAGGCCG
>NZ_LWFE01001528.1:0-379 GCF_001635675.1 Oleiphilus sp. HI0061
ACTGCTCTGCATCTATACCAAAATCTTTATTGACATAATCACTATCGTGAAATACCAAAGCGATGGCAATTTCATGGCCGGTTCCGTCGTTCTGACCACCGAAGCGGTGCCCCACGCCAAAAAGACCAAGACTTCCGTTTTCACCGGTCACCACTCGAGCATCCAGCCAATAACGCCAGTCGGTATCGAAAGCATGGCGTGCTTGCAAAACTAGTTCAGTTCCCTCATCTCCTTCACCGAGACCATCCAAACGACCGTCATCAGAGTCACTTTCTTCACGCCCCTCATCGAAGCCCACGACAGCCTCGAATAGCCATGTGTCAGAACGAAGACCACGCCACCCGAGCGCCTCACCGGCCCAGAAGAAAATATTATCACC
>NZ_LWFE01001529.1:0-493 GCF_001635675.1 Oleiphilus sp. HI0061
CTTCAGTCGACAGCTCCTGACTTATTCTGCTTTCCTCTGGCGCAGAGGCAGTTTGTACCTGCTCGATTGGTTCCGAAAGGTGCTGTTCCTGAGGGCATAGCGCTTGATTTTGCTTTTGTCTGATGCCTTTGACATGTTTGAGAATGGCAGAAAAGAGCTCATTGTCATTGACGGGCTTGGTCACGTAGTCATTCATGCCCGAGGCAAGACATTTTGCTTTGTCTTCTGCCATGGCATTTGCGGTCATCGCGATGATAGGGATCTTCTGATTGCTTTCCCGTATCTTTTCGGTAGCTTGGCAGCCATCCATTAAAGGCATTTGCATGTCCATTAATATGAAATCGAAATTGCCTTTTATGGCTTTCTCGTAGCCTTCTTCACCATTGTTGGCAAGGGATACCCGGATGCCTTGTTTAACAATAATTTCCTTCCCTAGCTGTTGATTTGCACCCAAAACTGACCCACTAAAGCCATATATTTGCATCGAATTTTG
>NZ_LWFE01001530.1:0-1130 GCF_001635675.1 Oleiphilus sp. HI0061
CCTGCTCACGTGTCACTGGCCGCATAGAAGAGGTCTCGATCAAAACTGATGCACTAGGTTCTCTTGAGTCACGAACAAACACCGACCTCTTCGGAATAGCCAAATGAACTCTGGCGCTACGGATATTTCTGAAACTGGATATTGATCGCGCCAGCTCACCTTCCAGGCCTCGCTTAAATCGTGTCGACTCCATAAACTGGCTAGTACCCAAGGCCTGATCCTGGTCAAGGATCTCATAGCCGACACTGTTATCGCTTGTAATGCCATTCGCTGCCAGCTTCATTCTTGCTTCATGAACCCTGCCCGCTTCAACAAGCAATATGCCGGTACGGTGATCCATCTTGAAGTCAACACCATTCAAGTTAAGAATGCTTGAAACTTCTTCCAGGTCCTGAGCTTCTACCGAGCTCATCAACGGCTGATAGTCCGGCTCCTGAAGCCATAAAACAAGCGCCAAACCGAGGGCAACACTCGCGGCCAAACCTACCATCAAACCTACTTGCCGAAAGATTCCAAGCCGGTTTATACCGGTCATCAAGTCACTTTCAGTGCCGACAACGTCAGGCTCACCCGAGATACCACCCACCTGAGCGGGCAATGCTGAGTCTGTACCTGTATCTGTGGGTGCGAGTGCCATAAGTTAACCTTTTACTAAAATCCAAATAAGCAGTGCTTGTTCAAATACCAATCATTACAAACGAGAAGCAAACACTTAAACCGGCATTTTCATAATATCCTGATACGCCTGTACAACCTTATTCCTTACTTGCGTCAACGCCTGAAAAGATACCGATGCTTTCTGAGATTGCACCATTACCTGCGAAAGCGTAACGCTTGGGTCACCCTGCTCAAAAGCCTTAGCCATTTGACCCGCTTTTAATTGTGTATCATTGACCGAGCCAACCGCACTAGACAGCATGTCACTGAATTTAGGTGTTTGGCTCGCTTCCTGGGTGGCATTAATTTTTGTAGGAGATATTTCTTCAGTCTGAACCTGAGTTTTCTGAACCTGCGCACGCAGATTTTTCATCTCAGCCAGCACCTGATTGATATCTGCTCTAGCCCCTACGGAGTTAATCCCAGACATACATCCCCCTTGTCAAAATTTCGTTACTAAAAATACGCTTAAG
>NZ_LWFE01001531.1:0-1387 GCF_001635675.1 Oleiphilus sp. HI0061
TACGCAGTGCCATGGCAATATCATTCGTCACCTGGTCGCCCGCTATCGGGATTACTGCGGTATGACGAATCGCACCACCGGTAAATATTGCGATGTCGGTTGTTCCACCACCAATATCCACAACACAGACACCTAACTCTTTCTCATCGTCAGTGAGCACCGCATAGCTTGAAGCCAACTGCTCTAAAATAATGTCATCAACGTCCAGATCACACTTCTGCACACACTTTTCTATATTCTGAGCTGCGTTAACCGCACAGGTCACCAAGTGCACCTTTGCTTCTAGACGCACACCAGACATACCCAAAGGCTCTTTAATGCCTTCCTGGCTATCAATCACAAACTCCTGAGGGAGAATGTGCAGCACTTTCTGGTCTGCTGGTATTGCCACAGCCTGTGCAGCATCGATAACACGATCAATATCGGCCTGAACAACTTCTCGATCTCGAACCGCAACAATGCCGTGCGAATTCATACTGCGAATATGGCTCCCGGCTATTCCTGCATAGACAGAGTGAATCTGGCACCCTGCCATCAGCTCAGCCTCTTCGACAGCTCGTTGAATTGCGTTAACTGTTGACTCAATATTGACAACAACCCCTCTCTTTAAGCCACGAGAAGGGTGCGAACCGATACCAACTATTTCGATCTGTCCTTCACTATTCTTCTTGCCAACAATTGCAACAATTTTGGAGGTTCCAATATCCAACCCCACGGTAAATTCATTTTCTAATGAGCCAGCCATTCTGGTGTTCCCACGTTACTTTTGTACCAACTTTGCTTTCGCGAAGCCTAAGGCCATCCGATGCCCGGCTCACAAACACATTCCTAATTCTTACTTTTTACCGGATCGCCACTTGATCGCTACACCGTTCGGGTAGCGAGCGTCGATTCGGCTAATATTCGCCACGTCAATATTTGCTCTGGAGCTGAAAACCTTACCAACTCGTTCCAGCTTGGCTTCAAGGTTCTGCTGCCCTTCGCGATCTTGTAGCTTAATTTCACCCATTGCGACCGCCACACCATTACTCAAGGTCATATTCCAGACATTTCTAGGTTTCAATTCCAGCGCTCTAATAGCCAAGCCATACTCTTTAAGGCCTTGCTGTAGTACTCCGAGCGTTGAATACATCATATTTTTCTTCGACGCACTGAACTGCTCACTGCCGATCAGTTGCGGTAAAACCAATAAATCACTTCTTAGTTCAGCAGGCTTAAAGACAACACCTTCTGCATTGAGCAACGCTCCGTCATTCCACTGACTCACCGCAACTTGTTCATTTATTAGCAGCTTGATTTCGCCCGGCCAGACTCTACTCACAGTCGCACTGTTAACCCAGGCCAAGCCCTCTACTCGTGTTTGAACGTCTTTTAAGTCAGTCGCTAT
>NZ_LWFE01001532.1:0-1211 GCF_001635675.1 Oleiphilus sp. HI0061
GTTTTGCGCGTAAAATCCCTCGAAGTCGAAAATGATGGTGACAAAGGCTTAACCATATTTGATGAGCCTAAAACTGTTCGTGGTACTGCTTTACTGACGTTCTCGCACAAAGTTGATGCGGATGATCAGTGGTTATTCCTACCAGCACTAAAGCGTGTTAAGCGAATCGCGTCTAAAAACAAGTCTGGCCCATTCATGGGAAGTGAGTTTGCCTTCGAAGACTTAAGCTCACAAGAAGTTGAAAAGTATAGCTATGAGTACTTAAAAGACGAAGCGTGTGGCACAGAAACCTGCTTTGTTGTTAAACGCTTCCCAACAGATAAAAACTCTGGCTACACAAGCCAAATTGCCTGGATCGACCAGAGTGAATACCGCGTCCATAAAATTGAATTTTATGACCGTAAAAAAGCGCTACTAAAGACCCTCAACTCTAGTGATTACAATCAATATCTTGACCAATACTGGCGCCCGAATGTGATGAAGATGCAGAATCACCAGACAGGTAAAAGCACTGACTTAATCTGGAGCAATTTTCAGTTTTCTACCGGGCTAAGTGATAGTGACTTCACCAAGAACAGCTTGAAGCGCGCTCGCTAGTCTAATTTCCGCTCTATTGACCTAAACAGCACTGCAAAAAATGTACATCCAGTCACAGATAATGTGATTGTTTGTACATTTTTTCTTTTTTAGCTGCATAAACATCGCCCTGTCATACTCTCGCGTCTATACTGGCATCTTCATATTTTTAATAAAATAATACAGAACTAACCAGTAACACAGGCAGCACCCGAACTATGCAATCATTTCACGCTCCAAACCGCATCTTAATGGGCCCTGGCCCGTCAGATGTTTCCGAAAGAGTACTTAAAGCACTATCTCAGCAAACCATCGGTCATATGGACCCTAGCTTTGTATCGCTAATGAATGAGATAAAATCTCTTCTTCAGTACGTTTTCCAAACCAAAAACGAACTTACGATTCCGGTATCTGCACCAGGTTCATCTGGTATGGAAACCTGCTTTATGAATATGGTTGAGCCGGGTGACAAAATTCTTGTCTGCATTAACGGCGTATTTGGCATGCGCATGAAAGAAGTCGCGACTCGCGCAGGTGCTCAGGTTGAAGCCATCGAATTTGAGTGGGGCGAAGCTGTTGAGCCAGAAGTAGTAGACCAGAAGCTTTCAGAAAATCCTGATATTTCAATGATCGCT
>NZ_LWFE01001533.1:0-23485 GCF_001635675.1 Oleiphilus sp. HI0061
TCATTACGTCGGCAGCCAGCTTATCAGTTTCACGAGAGGCAGTACCATTGCCAATGCTGAGCAGCTCAACGTGGTGTTTTTTACAGAGGGCGGCGATTATCTCGATAGATTCGTCCCACTGGTTTCTGGGGGCGTGAGGGTAGATTGTTGCGTGATCCAGTAATTTGCCTGTTTGGTCGATCACCGCCACTTTAACGCCAGTTCGCAGGCCTGGATCAAGGCCTAATGTTGCTTTCGCACCGGCTGGCGCTGCTAATAACAGATCTTTTAGGTTCTCTGCAAAAACATCGATGGCAACTTTTTCAGCTTGTTCTCTTAGCTTGCCAAGTAGTTCAGTCTCGATATGGTTGTTAAGTTTAACGCGCCATGTCCAGCGAACCACTTCTTTTAGCCACTTATCGGCTGCTCGGCCTTGGTCCTCAATATTGTAATAAGCGGCGACTTTGGCTTCACAGGGATGAATCGTTAAACGGTCACTTGCGTCATAACCCTGAGGCTGCAGGCTAATATTGAGCACGCCTTCGTTGCGGCCTCTAAATAGTGCCAATGCACGATGTGATGGGATTTTTGCTATCGCTTCACTGAAGTCAAAATAGTCCTGGAACTTATCACCCTTGGCTTTTTCAGATTCGACAACGGCACTAAAAATCTCGCCCTGATCCCAGAGGTAAGTTTTGAGTATGCCGAGTAGCTTGGCTTCTTCGCTGAGGCGTTCCATCAAAATGTACTTTGCGCCATCTAGTGCGGCTTGTGAGTCATCAATGCCCTTATCAGTGCTAATGAATTTACTCGCTTCAGACTCTGGGTCTAGAGTCGGGTCCTTAAACAAACTATCCGCTAAGGGTTCCAGACCGGCTTCAATTGCAATCTGGCCCTTGGTTCTGCGCTTGGGTTTGTAAGGAAGGTAGAGGTCTTCCAGTTCGTTCTTGCTGGCGACATTAGCGATTTGCGAGGCAAGCGCATCAGTGAGTTTACCTTGTTCGTCAATGCTGCTGAGAATAGTTTTACGCCTATCATCTAACTCTCGTAAGTAACGGAGCCTTTCTTCAAGCTTTCTGAGCTGTGAGTCATCTAGGGCGCCGGTCACTTCTTTTCGATAACGTGCAATAAAGGGGATCGTTGAACCTTCATCAATTAGTTCAATGGTTGCATCGACTTGTTGAGGTCTGACCGAAAGCTCGCTGGCAATTTGGGCTGCAATTTTTTTGGTGGTCGTGGAAGCGGAGGAAGCCTGGGTAGATAAGGTGTTCATGCGAAAGTAAAAGATCCTTGCGAGCGGTAAAGAGGTATCAGTCTTAAAAACAACAAATAGCAATGCACTAAATGGTGACGAGCATGGCGATTTAAACCCCTGCAGTAAATAAAAAATGAAACAAAACAACGAAAATATCTGTTCCAATTTCACAACTAAAGGCAGTGTTGCGGCGCTACGACTGTGTTCATTATTTATATCTATTTAGAATAAGTGCTACAAAGCGACAAAATGTATCTGGAAAGCAATGAGTTGACGTGAAAGAATGATGGAATAGAAAAATAAATGGGCTCAGAGTCACGGGCCCTGAGCCCATTTATTTTTATCGAGATAGACAGAAAGAAGAGAAAGTAGTGGCGAATAAGTTAAACCCTAAACAGCAAGAAGCCGTAGATTATGTTGGTGGTCCTTTACTCGTACTAGCGGGCGCTGGCAGCGGCAAGACCAGTGTAATCACGCGAAAAATTGCCTACCTGATTAAAAGCTGTGGTATTCCGGGGCGCCATATTGCTGCGGTGACCTTTACCAATAAAGCTTCTCGCGAGATGAAAGAGCGTGTCGGGCAGTTGGTTTCGGGGCCTGATGCGCGTGGTTTAACCGTATCGACTTTCCATAACCTGGGTTTGAATATCATTCGCACCGAGCATAAGGCGCTTGGCTATAAACCGGGGTTTTCTATTTTCGACAGTGAAGATGCTAAAGCGTTGATTCGCGACCTGATGATGAAAGATGGTGAAGAGAATAGCGACCGAATCAATGAATTTCAGATGGCGATTTCAAACTGGAAAAATGCCATGCTAACTCCGGCTCAGGCCGCACAGCAAGCTCAAACGCCTGACGATGTCACCCTGGCACATGTGTATGAAACCTATACTCGCTACCTCAAAGCCTATAATGCGCTCGACTTCGATGATCTGATTCTTTTACCCGTACAACTTTTCGCTGAACATCCGGATATATTAAGCAAGTGGCGGCAGAAGATTCGCTACCTCTTGGTTGATGAGTACCAAGATACTAATATGGCTCAGTACGAGCTGGTGAAGCAAATCGTGGGTGACCGTCATGCTTTGACAGTCGTAGGCGACGATGACCAGTCTATCTATGCCTGGCGTGGAGCAAGGCCAGAAAACCTGGCGCGTCTGGAAAAAGACTTCCCAAGCCTGAAGCTGATTAAGCTGGAGCAGAATTATCGCTCTACCAGTTTGATCTTGCGTGCGGCGAATACCTTGATCGCCAACAACCCTCATATGTTTGATAAAGCACTATGGAGCCAGCTGGGTGACGGAGAGCGAATTCGTGTAATTCGTTGTCGCCATGAAGATGCAGAGGCAGAACAAATTGCCGCAGAGATTCTTGATCTTAAGTTGAAAAAGGACATTCCTTTTAAAGACTTCGCTGTGCTTTATCGTGGTAACCACCAGGCGCGTCTGCTGGAAATCAAGATGCAGGCTTTTCAGGTGCCTTATCGCTTGTCTGGTGGTACCTCCTTCTTTGCCAAGAATGAAATCAAAGATGCCATGGCCTACTTGCGTCTCATTGCTAACCCTGATGATGACGCAGCATTTCTTCGGGTAGTCAACGTACCACGCAGAGAGATCGGCCCCTCAACCTTGGAGAAACTCGGAAATTATTCGACTGAGCGACATATTAGTTTGAATCAGGCTGTCGGTGAAATTGGTTTGGAACAAGTGTTGAGTGGTAAGGCGCTGGATCGGGTCAGGCGCTTTAGCGATTGGTTACGAAAAACAACGGAACGTTGTTATCAGGAAGATCCGATACCTGTGATCAAGCAGTTGTTTACCGATATTGAGTATGATCAATGGCTGTACCAAAACTCTAATACGCCAAAAGCGGCTGAGAAACGTATGGAGAATATCTGGTACTTGGTTGATTCGTTAAAAAATATGATCGACGCCGATAAAGGCACAGCGGATGAAATTGGTATAGAAGAAGCGGTTTCCAAATTGATCCTTCGAGATATGCTGGAGCAACAAGAAGAAGAGGATGATAGCGATAAGGTGCACATGCTTACGCTTCATGCCTCGAAAGGTCTTGAATTTCCACATGTTTTTATCATGGGGCTTGAAGAAGAATTATTGCCGCATAGAAACAGCATTGAAGAAGATAACATCGAAGAAGAGCGCCGCCTGATGTATGTGGGCATCACAAGAGCCCAGCGGACTTTAGCATTGACTTATGCTGCAGCACGAAAACAATATGGCGAGAAAATAGAAACCATTCCTAGTCGCTTTTTAGATGAAATTCCCGAAGATGACTTGCAGTGGGAAGGTGGCGAGCAAAAAGATAAAGAGCTTGTGCAGAAAAAGGGCAATCAAACTCTTTCGGCGCTTTTAGATGGCCTCAAGTAAATATTACTGATTACTTTTGGCCGACGCTAGGGTTGGCGAGCTGTGGTCGCCATTCCCACCATTCATGTTCGCCTTCCGGTGTACTTTCTTTGGTTTTATAGACATCCCAGGTGACGAGATAGTCAGGGTTTTGTACCTGCTTACCACTAATCGGGTCGTGATAGTCACCGGGTGGTGCAATAAACCAGGGGCGAAGTGAAGAAGGGATGGTGAATTCACTTTCTTGTTTCAAGTCCTGGACGGTGATGCCATCTTCTTCTGTGACTTTGCAAACAGTACCAGCGAGCTGCTTTTGATCCAGCACTTCTCCAGACAGGTCAAAATAGGTGATGCCTACCAGAATGGTTTTTCCAGAAATGTTTTGTAGGGTAATTGCCTGATCTGTCACTGAGAATCCTTATTGAAGAAAAATATGAAGCTATCATAGCCCTTAAGCCTCTGCCGAAACAATTGTCTCTTTCAATTCAGCATCCTCTGTTTCGAAAAGAGCACAAAGTTCTAGCTGTGCTTTAATGGTATTTTGTTCGCTTTGGTCTAAACGCTTCCATTTGTCACAAAGCTCCTGCCAGGTTCTGAGTTGAAAGGTTTTTACCACTGACTTAAAAGGGTAGCCACGTAACTTTCCTGTATAAAGTGTTTTTCCCTGATTGAAGGCTAGTTCGTTGAACTCTGTTGCTCCCTGAGCTTTTGCCAGGTGATATGCCTGCTTATTTTGAACCATGAGCGATGCATAGGTGCTCATGATGGTGTTGAGCAAGGGCTTAAGTGCCCCTGAAAAATAAAGCTCCCCTTCTTTCTGTTGTAAGCGATGTTTGCCGCTATAGATCATCTCAAGCCAGGCGTGTGTCTGCGGAGCGAGTTCTTGCATTAGCTTATTTGTTTCTGGGTCGACCAGGTTCATAGCGAGTTGGCCGTAGGCACTGGCATCGGCAATGGTAAACTGATCACCGAGTAAGAATTTTTGCAGGGTTAATACTTCCTCCATGCCTTTTAGATATTGCTTCCAGCTTTCGAATAATAAGGTATGTGTTTCAGGAAAACCTTCTTTATACGGGGGGGATAGAGCTTTTGAAACACCGCTTCGATAGCTCTTTGGCGCGACACTAAATAAGTAAGGGCAGCGTGCGACCTGTCGCTTAGGAAAGCGCCTGGAAAGTAGTAAGGGGCCGCCTGGCGGCAAAGCGTGACGAAATTCTTTTGCGAGTAATTTACCCATTATGTTCGACTTGGCGGAGCCTACCCAGCGCATATGATGGACCATGTATAGGCCGAACTCGTCAAAGGCTTCGTCGATTAAGCTGGCGATAAAATTCAAACAAGGGTCTTCCGGGAATAAGCGATGTCTATGGCTATTTCCCTGAGTGGGGGGCTTCTGGTCAAGATAGTGTGCGATGGCTGTGCTGTCGTATTGAAAATCTTTGCCGTTTTCAGTAAAGAAAGGAACGGCAGGGTACTCATCTAAGTCGGCATCCATTTCAGGATAGCGGCTTATCTGCTTATGCTGTTTTTGATACTCAAGGCGTAATAAGGTCTGAGTATTTTCAAGATAGCTTCCATGCGCGGGTAAGCGGCGATAAGGGATGCCACAGTACTCCAGGTAAGCTTGCATCTTTAATACGAAGGGCGAAAGCTCGACGCCCCAAATAATTGCAGAACTGATTTGTATTTTATTCTTATTTTTCATTTAGGGCTCAACCTATAAAACAGCATTACATCAAATGAGCCTGAAAGAAACGCGATAGGTCTTGTATCTCGCTTAGACAAACTTCGTGTTCCATCGGGTAGTTTAGATATTGCACTGTGTGGCCTCGCGCTTCAAGAATCGCCGCCGCTTTTTTACCTTGCCTTTCCACGACCATTGGGTCATGAGTGCCGTGGCAGATTAATACTGGCAGCTGGCTATTCGCGGGCGCGGTATCAAAGCTATCTTCTTGTGGAAAATAGGTCGACAAGCCTGCCAGTGCTGCAAGGGGGCTGGGGTAAGTTAAGGCTGCATGGTAGGCCACGGCTCCACCCTGCGAAAAGCCCATTACAATGATTCGTTCGCTCTTGATGCCTCGCTCGATTTCCCTATCGATCAGCGTTTGGATATTCTTCACCGAACTTTGCAATTGTTCGTGGTTTATCACGCGCTCTTCAGTCAGTTCAAGAATGTCATACCAGGCGGGCATGATATAGCCAGCATTAACCGTGATGGGGATTTCCGAGGCATTTGGAAATATAAAGCGTATACCTAAGCCTTCCGGTAGCGCTAATTCCTCGACGATAGGTACAAAGTCGTTTCCATTTGCCCCGAGGCCGTGCAGCCAAATAATACTTGCTGATACCGTGTCAGCAGTTTGTCGCTCAATACAGTCTAATAGGGGCATGTGATGAAATCCTTAATTATCCAATAGGTGAAAAAGATAGTTTTAATAGGTAGTATGGGTAACTCGTGTGACGCAGTGGACAAAATTAATGATAAACCTGCGTATTTGACATTGTTTAACCTTATACCTTGCTTGTAAAGCTGGCAAAGCGAGAATTATGTCTACACTGAATTAAAGCCTTTCCTGATCTTGAGTAAATTATTGGTGCTTATGGTGGCATAAGTGGCAAATGTTGTAGTTATGACGAAAAGTGCAAGGCGCTCTGTTGCTTGTTTTAGGAAGAAAAAATGAAACCCGAACTCAATACATTTCAAATGCTGAATGCAGCAAAAACAAATCTTTCAAACTTGAATCGCAGCCTATCTTTGGTGGGAGCTGGTTTAGTCATCAGTTTAGCTGCTGGCTGTGCTTCAGTTGATAAGAAGGACAATAGTGCGATGTCTGATAGCTCGGCTGAGCTTAGTGTGGCGGAAGTACAGCCAAGCCAAGAGGAGCTAGCTAGGAACGAGAAAGAAAATGCTGCTAAAGCTGATGAAATGATGAAAAGCCTTAAAGCTCCTGTGGTTGAACCAGGTGCTAAGACTGAACAGCCGGTCAGCAAAGAGGTGAAGCCTACAGTTAAGGAAGTTGTCGCAGAAGTAACGCAGAAGGCCGTTACAGCGGTAGCAGACAAGGGTGTGAAGGTAGCAGTAGAAAAAGAGCCAGCTAAAGCTGAGGTTAAAAAAGTAGCTGCGAAGGTAGAGGAAGCTAAAAAAGATGTTGTTAAAGCGCCTGTTGTGCAAAAGAAAGGCTCTGTTAAGCCCTTAGCAATTAGCGAGAAAGACCTTCCTGCAAACTATGATATTTGGGTGTTAAAGCAGGGTGATACAGCATTAACTCAAGGGCTTGTTATTAGCACGCCAACTTGGGAGATGGGTAAAGAAGGTTATATGTCTCAAATTTGGCTAACCTTTAAAGAAAATGAGATTCACATTAACAGTTCTTCTGATATTGCCAGCGAAGCAAAGAATTTAGGTATTCGTATCGACGGAGGTGACTTGATTCCTTTTACGCGAATAGCTGAGAATAATATTGGAATTGTTGAAGGTGAGTGGCTAGATAAACTGGCAAATGCGAGTAAGCTGGATATTTACCTAGGCTTCTTCCCTGGCAAGAAACCTACAAGTGATACTTTCCATAGTGATACCTCTCTGGAAAATCTGGACCGTGTTGTGGCAACTTACCGTAAGTTGAGTAAGTAATTACCTAGACTATTAGGTGAATAATAGGGCTGCATTAATGCGGCCTTTTTTGTGGCTTGAATAAATAGATTGTGCGCAATATACTTGCATAACTAGAGGATAAGACAATGAAGAAAGTTATTTATCTACTGATATTTTTTATACTGGCTGGAGTCATCACAATGCGAGTAATTGAGAACAATACAGCACCTAAATTAGGTGTTCAAAATGGTGAGCTGAAGCCCTTGGGAAGTCGGCCTAATAGCGTATCAACTCAAACCGATAAGCCTGATAAGCAGGTAAAATCGATTGCCTTCGATATAGAAGCAAAGCAGCAGATGCAGAAGGTTCAAAATGTCATAGACGCTATGCCGGGGGCAAAAATTCTTCAGCAAAGTGATCACTATTTGTATGCCGTTTTTACCAGTCCGCTGATGCGTTTCAAAGACGATGTGGAGGTTTATCTGGATGATGAGCAGAAGCTAATTCACTTTCGTTCAGCGAGTAGGGTGGGGTATTCAGACTTAGGTGTTAACCGGAAGCGATATGAGGACTTTGCTAGGCGACTGTCTGTATTGAGTCAATAAGCGAAATTAAAAAAGGCCTGTCAGCGGAAAGCTGATAGGCCTTATTGAACGGCGTATCTATCGTTTAGTTCTTATCCCAGTCAAACTCATTTGCACCGATCGCGCCGCTATTATCCTCGTCCCAGCTTTTTTGGCCTAGGGAGTTATATTCTAAAAAGCCATCGCCCGTTTGGGAATTGGTAGGAGTCGCTCGTAGGGTGTAAGAACTCCCTGTAGCCGCTTCAATCGTTAGGTCGTAGTAAACAGATGAGCCGCCTACCGGTGCGGTTGTAGCAAATACTGCGGGAGCCCCAGTATCTCCACTTTGTCCTGCATTCAGGTAAGAGTTATTTTGTGTGAAATGTTTTTCCATCGCAGCCGAAAAAGAGACTAAGGCGCCCTGAGCTTCAGAGCGTTTGGAACTCTTTACGTTATCCTGATATGACGGGTACGCGATAGCAACTATGATAGCCACTATAGCCACCACTACCATTAATTCTATCAGCGTGAAGCCCTTCTGCGAGCTATAACAATTCTTGCAGGTATACATATTTACTCCTCTTGAACCCAGTAGGTTCTAACAATTTTTCCTTCGCGATCAAGTGGATTGCACTCTGTACCAATACACAAAATGTCTTGGCCATCCACACGAAGTCTTTGTGGTGCGGTTGGTAATGATTGTGTCGTGAGCGTGCCAACTTCCCTATCGCTTGTGGTTAACTCAGAATCTAATCCGATACCGTCATAATTCTTAACCGGTGTCGCGTCAGCTATTTCGATATGGTAGAGGCGAGGAATACCGGAGCTAAAAATACAGCCGTTAGTACTTGCTGTGGGCTCGTAAGTGGTAAAGTAAACCGTTCCATCAATGGTTAAAGATGTCGCTAGCATTTTTTCGCCATCACGCGTAAAACGAATGAACCAACCCTGTTTTGGTAATATATCAGCACCGTTACCGTAGTATTCAGTATAGGCGGCTTCTTGGTTGGCTTCAGAGTTTTGGCCGCTTACGTCACCCAGGTTGTTATTCGTTGCGTCGTAAAGGTCATCCTCTATAAGTGCTGTATACTCGATAGAGCCGTCAAGGTTCTTTGGAGGTTCAAGTACGTCGGAGCTTTTTATCATATATAAACGGTCAACGACTTCATCATCAAGAGGGTGAGCTTGCCAGCCTGAACCAATGACAATAGCTAAGGTTAAGCTGCTGCTATCGCTTAGTACCGATACGTCAGGTGCATGGTAGAAACGTCTATTGTTTTCGGTTCCTGTATCGGACACACTGGCGATTACCCCCCCATGTACAGGAAGGGTACTAGAGCTGCTTCTATTGTTATCTATGTCGAAGCGCCAGACCTGTCCACCCATGTCGCCCACGTAAATTTGGTCAGCAATTCTGTCAGCGTTCACATCAATAGCCTTAACGTCTGATGGAATGCTATATTTCATATCACTAAAGTTAGAGGGGGTCGCGCTCCAGATTTTCTCTCCTGTCTCTGCGTCAACAATATAAACAGCTCGACCAATGGAATCTTCAGAGCGAGTTGTTGCTAGATCTTGATTGGTATCATAACCACCGCCAAAAATGAGAACTTCGCGAACAGTGCTACCCATTCTAACCTTAGTTTTAACTGGCTTAGACCAGGTCTGACCGAGCTCTTCGAAGCCGCTAGTGCCACCTGTCCCCCCAGTAATTTGCCACAGAAATTCAGGTGCATCGCGCTCTGTAACATCTAAAGCATAATAGCTATTTCCACCACGGCGCATGCCAGAATATAAATAGACGAAATCATTTGAGTCGTATAAATCATTGTCATTGTTTTCGTCGTTGACCCAAGTTGTTATGGAGCCGTCCATTCCATACGTGTGTTCAACAGCCTGAGAATCTTCAAATAAAGTTTTTTGCATTCCCAGTAGCTCTTTGGGCATAAAAGCAAAGTATTCATCACCTTGGCCTTTTGTATAGGTGCCACTAGTGCTATTACTTCCGTTTATCGCGTGGATAAAACCCTGGTTGTCACCGAAGAATATTGCCGTGTCGGGGTTCTCGTCGGTACCACCGTATATCACAACCACTGGCGCAGAGTGGAGGGGGTCCATTATTGTGTGTCGAGTATCTGTATAACTATTATCGTTATCGGTATCAAAGACATCAATATCACGAATCCAGTCTAGTAATAGCTTGTACTCTTCATCAGTTGCTTCGGTGTATTCAAGTAATTCTTTAGTAATATTGTCTGCGTTATCGTAAGAAATTTCGTTACTGTCGTCAGATAGGTTGCTAGAGCCACCTAGGTACGTAAACACATTACGGTCATCACTATTGTTGGGTAAGTTTTCTGCAGCGCCCCCTAGGTGAATATCATTAGCGTCAATATCATCTGACCACCAGCTCCATGCGCCTGGGTCAGCAGGGTTATTACTGCGAGACTTAAAGAAACCAGTTTCTGGATCAATCGCGGTACGGCCAGCTCTATCATAAACAGTGCCGTCAGATCCTAGACGATAGCGTTTTAAGTTACCCTTCCAGACAGGCCCAGTTTCAGGCTTGAAAACCGAGAAATACAATTCATCACGATGGTTGAGGCGGTTAAAGGTATTTACAGCAACGCCGGGAGAAACAAACGTGGTACTAATATCTTTGAGGCTTGAGAATATTTGCTTAATTGCACTTTCGAGCTCGGTTGTATCGTTGGCTACAAAGTATTTACCGCCACCACCTGGGTTGTCATCAGTACCCTCGGCTGTTCGTTTGAGCAAATTATCATCGAGTTCAAAGCCAATCGTATAGGTTGTAACGTTTTGTTCGCCATCATATTGACTAGATACATCGTTTTCGTACATGTGGCGGGAAATCTCATCTAGACAGTTGTCAGTGCAGTTGCCTACAGTACTCTCTATAACGTTTCTCGATGCAGTATCGTTACTATCACTTCGGCTAGAGCCAGGGTGAGCGTCATAAGTGGGTTCACCGTCCGTTAATAGGACAATGTTGTTAGGCTGGCATTCATCTGAAATAGGCGATTGGTATTTGCTAGAGTTGCTAGGGCTCTTAGATGAGGCAGAGCTTTGGCTGCCTAAAAATACCGAACCGCCAGAATAGTAACGGTAAGCTTCAAATAGGCTTTCAGCGAGAGGAGTCCAGGTATCCGGGGAAAGGCTGTTTAGATCAGATACAAAAGAAGACCGATTGTCTTCAATATAATCAATTGGAGTCGTAACGCGGCCACCTTGCTTGCCGTAATTATTGGTATTAAAGCTCATTAAGCCAATATTAATACCTGAAGTACTGTTAATCAGGTTGCTGACAACGCTCTTCATGATGCTAATGCGTGATTGAGAAGTCACTTCACGATAGTAGGCATACCAATTAATATAGTTTGAATTAAAGAAATCATAGGTAGTGTAGCTGTTCCAGCTTATTTCGTTGTTGCTAGAACTCGCCCATTTGCTGGAGTTATGTACTGCGTATGTGTTGCCTGTTGTTCCGTTAGCGCCGTGTGCACCTCGATCATCTTTACACTCGATAATATTTGTATTGGAACTACTGCGACGACTGAAAAGATTACGCCAAGCATTTCTGCGGGTATTAAAGCCAGCGACTTTTGCAGCAGTATACTGTCCTGCTATTGCAAGCTTGTCAGTCATTTCTTGGCAGTGATTTTGGCTTGTTAAAATTGTACCTCGATAGTTGAAATAACTATCGAATGCATAGATGTAAGCGTCAGAATAGGGGCTTCGACCGTCATCGATAGCTTTCTGAGTATAGTCAATTGAATGGTTGTAAGGGGTTTCCGTACTAACCATATTTGACATACTGCCTGAGTTGTCAAGAATAAACAGGACGTTTGGTGTTAATTCGTTAGAAGCACTGGACTCAAATAAAATCTCAGTATCGTCTGCGTGTGCAATATTGGCTGATAGAAGCGTAATAATGCAAGATGCCAAGCCGTGACCTAGTTTGGATTGTAATGATCTCATTGGCCTGCCTCCAAATTAAAGAAACGGAAGTGATGGAGCTCTTTGGTCTTTATGTTGTAACTGATTGCGCCACTTTTGCCATTGAAGGGGGTTAATACATCAAGAGAGGCTTTTTCTTGCCCAATATAGGCTTGAGTTGTTTCAGTGATACGATATTGCTGTAAGTCACAAGAGGCGCAAGCTCGAGCTTCGATGCTTTTTATTTTTCCATCAAGGCCTCGGTTCAATTGAATGGAATCAGTCTCATAGCCTTGAGTGATATGTGTCAAAGGTGGGGGAGTATACCCTTGTTGTAACTTAAGTAGCTGATCTTTTGTAAGTGCTGGCTCACTAGTATGAGCCTGAGCACTAAACAGTACACTAAAGGTTAGGAGCAAGCCTAATGCGTATATTTTTTTCATCATTGCCTCCTGATGGCTATTTCGTTGTTTCGGGCCATCACTCTAAATTCTGTTGTATGCCTTAAGGCATGTATAAGTTTAATGGTACTCAAAACCTTGCCTGATAACCGTTTGTGCACTAGTGGCCTCGACCGCACCTTCTACTAAAGCTTCGAATAGCTCCGGTTTAAGCTCTGTTGAGCTCTCGTCTACGTTTAAGGAGCCCCCTTTAGCGAGCGCTACAACACCCATATATCCGATGCTATAGCTGGATGCAGCTTTTGAGCCAGAAACTGCATAGTTAATACTCGAAGTGTGTTCACCAATAGTGCCGATTCCTATCGCCTCATCTAATTCTGTAGTGTCTTTGTCTATGATGACTTTATTGATCAGTCCACTTACGGCATTTTCTGCTGCTTGAAAAGTCGCGTTGTTGTTTTGTGCATTTGATGCCATTTTTTCCTGCATTATGGAAGAGCTCATTGACGCAACGCCTATAAGGGTCATCAGTAATAAAATAATTAAACTCACAACAAGTACTGCGCCTTTTTGGCGTGCTAAATTAAGAGAGCTTTGATGTTGTAAGGTCTTCATTCTATATACACCTTTTATACGTTTATTTATCGATTTCGTAACTGAATTGTTTGGCTGAACTCACGGCGTAAACGTCTATCTGGCTCATAAGTTACTGTTGAACCGAACTTGCCCTCGGGTTGGATTTCTTCACCGGGCAAAATATAGGTGGCGTCGTCATTATTCGTGAGCACCTCACGGGAACCGCTAACCAGTAGACCTAGCTGAATGCTTTTTACATATTTCATGTCTGTAACATTGTCTGCGGTAACATAACGAAGGCCGCTAATCACTTCACCGTCTGCGGTAACATGCTGAGGGTCGCTATTTAGTTCACCATATAAGATTTGCATGCTGTCGATACCTTCTATTAGCTCTTCAACATCAAACTCAGGGTTTGCCTTGTTTACCATTTTGTCTTTCGCTCGGAATAGGGCATTTATAGGTACGCCGGTTTCAGTTGTTCTGCCTGTGTTTGCCACGAAGTATATGGTTGATTCAAAACCCCTTACTCGAGCATTACGTGTATAAGGACCTATAAAGATGTCATCTGAATTTGTGATAAGACCATGTGATAGGGTAATAGTGGCTGTCGCTTCCGGGTCTTCTGAAATTCGAAACATATCAGCATTGTTGCAGTTAGCAATTACCGCGATATCAAACTGCTCAAACTCCATTTCATTATCGACGAGCACAACATCTTCATCACTCGTTACCATGTCTGCAGAGAGCTCGGCACTGTCAGTAGTTAGTCGCTGAACAACTAATATGTCGCTACCGATCAAAGCTTCTTTAGTAAAGTCTTCATCTTTGAAATAGTCACCGCGGCTGACACCAGTGACAGGGTCGATGTTTGCATCTTGTGCCCATGCTACAGAAGGGACTTCGAAGCCTGAAAGTGCGGTACTAAAAAAATCTGAGGTTGGGGGGTTATGGGCTCTGATCTTGATATATGCTTCTTCAGGGTCTGGGTTCATACAGCCTTGATAGCCTGCCATTCGAATATCTTGAGCAAGAAAGTTAAGTGCATGGCGCCCAGACTCCTGAATACGAGATAATTCACTAATAAATTTATCAGACTCTCGAGCATTAAAATAAATACTCGTAACACCGATGAGTAGCAGGGAACTAATGGTCATAGCGATCATTAGTTCAATTAAACTCAAACCGGCCATTCCTTTTAGCGAAGATAAAGGTTTTGTGTGGCGTGCTGTGAGATCTTGGTTCATTGTCTTCTCCCTTACAGCACTAAACTGACTGAAAAAGTTTGATCAGTGACTTGTTGGTTTTGCTCATCATCATTCCATTGAGATTCTTTCCAGCTAACTTCAATGGTAAAGAAATTGCCTAAACCACGTGCTATTGTACCCCTCGCATCAGGTAACAAAATTATCGATTCATCGGTTCCGTTTAGTCGCTGGGCCCATTCAAATAAGTCTGTATCTGCACGGTTTTGAGCGGTACAGCCTGCAACACTAGTGCTGCATAAAGGATTGGAAGGTGTTGTTTGACTTGAGTCAAAATCATCATATCTTCCAGCAATTGCTGCGACAGAGTTGGCTCGCATACGATCTGCGATATCATAAACGAGTATGGATGCTTGGGAGCGAAGGTAAGCACTTTGATTGTTACGAAGGCCTTGCATTTGTAAGCTGGCAACACCCAATAACCCAATCGATAGGATGACGATGGTTACTAAGATCTCAATAAGTGTGAAGCCTCGTTGAGTGCTCGGAGCTAGATATTTCATGGTGCCATAAGGGCTTGAATGAGTGTTCGTTATTATGGACATACGATATTTGTCCCCCGGTGGTCGTTAACAATGTTATCGGCCGAACTTTCTTCATCTCTTGCGACTCGAGTATGACCAATTGCGCTCATAACAATAGCATTAGCCTCTGTTACACCGCGTGAGTCACAAATGATAATAGTGCCTGATGAACCAGGAACTCCATTGGAATCAAACTGAATAAAGCCTGCATTGAGAAAACCCAGAGTACGCATTGTGTTGTCGCCAGAAAGCTGTTCGCCGATTCTGAGCAGCTCGTCGTTCGCTGTATCGAGTAGACCGTCACCATCTAGATCCTCGCCTGGATCTAGTATGTTGTTATCGTTTACATCTTCATTGAAATTGTTTAAAACTTGGTCGCCATCTAGATCTGACATGATAAACCAGCCTTCTTCCCAGTTATTAGTGTCGCACGCAGGGGACCCCGTATTGGTGCTTTTACTGGCGCAGAGAGTAATTATACCCCCTGGGCGCTTTGCTGCTTCACTTCGCCCATAGGCTAGCATACCAATGGTCGCATTCGTTTGGGAGGTGATACGGGCGTCTAAAACATTGCCTCTCATACCCGGTACCCCTATGGCAAGTAGGATTCCAAGGATTACAACTGTGACCAACAGTTCAACTAGCGTGAAGCCTTGTATTTTCTGTGGTGTAACAGATGTATTTATAAATGTTTGGGAGTTCGATAATTTTTTCATAATGTCATTAAACAGTTGAGGAGCAGAACAAACAAGCTCAAAGAGACAAGTGGTCGATAGTAATGATAGACGGTAATTACGGAATTGAAATTGTGCGTTACATCTAATTCTCGAGCTGCTTAAAGCGCCTGAATTTATTGCAATATATAGTCTGCTACGTCTACACCGTGAGTACCATTCGTAATGCCTTCCTTAATAGCATAGGGTTTACCATGCTTGTCTATCGGGTCTTTAATCAGATTGATTACGTAGGAAGAGCGGAATTTTTTATCGGCTGTCATGACCAGTTCAACTTTAGGGCGCAGACGAGAGTCAGCGTTCGCTGATACGACGATGCCTATTTCACCGTTGGTCATTTCGACCAAAGTACCCGGAGGGTAAATGCCTACCATACGAATAAACGCTTCAACCAGCTCTGAGTCGAAGTGCTTATCTCGTTCGGCATAGAGAATTTTTAAAGCATCAAAGGCTGGTGAGCCGTCTTTGTATGAACGGGTACTTGTGATTGCATCATAAACATCGACAATTGATACCATGCGTACAAACTGATGGAGGTAAGCTGCACTTAGTTTTTCTGGGTAGCCCTTGCCGTCGATACGTTCGTGATGAAAGTGTGCTGTATCCTTAATTAGTTTGTTGACGCCTTGTTGTTCGTCTAATAGTTCTTTGCCATACACCGAGTGCTGTTTCATTATGTCATATTCGATGCGTGTTAGACGGCCTGGTTTGTTCAATATGTCGTCTGGTATTTTAGTTTTACCAATATCATGTAGCATGCCGCACAGACCGATGGTTTCTAGCTCGTGCTCTTTTAATCCAATGAAACGCCCGAAGGCAATTGCTAATATACCGACGCGCAACGAATGCTCTGCTGTATATTTGTCCTGTTCTTTTGCCTGTGTAAGCCATAGCAGTGCATTAGCATTATTTAGGATGCTGCTGACGCAAGATTGAATCGCTTTACGCGAAGCATCCATATCAAATGATTCACCATTGCTCAGGCTTGTTAATACTTCATCGACATGGTCTTTGGTTTTTTCATAGCTTAGTTTGGCTTTGGGTAGTTCATCGTGGATTTCGAGTTCTTCACGAAAACCGGGGTATTGTTTCTCTTCCTTGGCTTCAACGGTGCCTTTACCTGATTCAAGCCAAAACTCTTTTTCAATTTCAATATAAACAAATACACAGTGTTCGCGGAGTAAATCGATGTGGTCTGGTGTCTCGATAGTTAAGCCTTGAAGCAGTACTGGTACTTCAGTCCAGGGTCTGTCTAAACGAGTGACATGCATGCCTATTTCTAATGAATCAGCAGGGAGCTTTACTTCGATAAGAGACTTAGTCTTGTCTTGTGAGGGTGGTGTGTATTCAATCATTTCTTAGTGTGCAAGTTACCAGGAATCACGTTACTAGGAATAAAAATTTATTTATGCTGTTTAATGGAGCTTAGACGCAAAAATAGTATTTGACCAATTTGGATGTATTGAGCTTAGCATTGAAAATTCTGTTTATATCATCCCCAGATATTTACGCTGCTTCGATTTAGGTCTAAGCTCGGTGGGTTGGAATAAGAAATATAAGGCTGTTTTTAATGGTTGTTAATAACGCGATTATCAATATTACAAATTTGCGACTTCGAACTTATATTGGGTTCAATCCTGAGGAACAGGAAAAGCAACAAGATATTATTATTAATGTGGAAGTACATTATCCTGCAAATAAACTGTGCCTGGAAGATAGTGTTGAAGATGCCTTGAACTATAAACACATTGCAAAAAGCATTATTAAGCATGTTGAGGATGGTCGCTTTCTATTATTGGAAAAACTGGTGTCAGACGTGTTGGGTCTTTGCAGTGAGCACTCTTGGGTGAGCTATGCGAAAGTACGAATTGATAAACCTCACGCGCTACGTTTTGCTGATTCAGTTTCTCTCAGTCTCGAATATAGGAAGCCGGAGTAGTGTTTTATGAGTAAGTCACCTGTTTTGATCACTGGTGTAGGCAGGCGCATTGGCTTGGCGCTGGCGCTTGATTGTTTGGCCAAAGGGTATCATGTGATCGGTACCTATCGAACTAGCTACCCGGAATTGGTGAAGCTGAAGGATATGGGAGCTGAGTTATATCAGTGTGACTTTCAATACCCTGAGCAGGTGAGTCAGTTGATTGATGCAGTAAGTGCAAAACATACATCGTTAAGAGCAATTATCCATAATGCCTCTGATTGGTTGCCCGATAGCAAAAATCGGGAAGATGATTTAAGCACTATCCAACAAATGATGAATGTGCATGTCAATATTCCTTATCACTTGAATCTGGCACTTGAGCCCTTGCTCAGGGCCTACCCGGATGGCATTGCCGATATCATTCATATTACCGACTATGTTGCAGCTACCGGAAGTAAAAAACATATTGCTTACGCGGCAAGTAAGGCTGCTGCCGAGAATCTCGTCTTGTCTTATGCTGCAAAACTAGCACCAGAGGTGACTGTTAATTCAATCGCGCCGGCGCTAATTATATTTAATGCGCAAGATACACAAGCCTATAAAGAAAAGGCGCTTAGCAAATCTGTTATGGCGAGGGAAGGGGGCGTTCAAGAAATCCTACGCGCAATTCACTACTTGCTGCAAAGTGAGTACATGACAGGCCGAAGTATAGAACTCGATGGTGGGCGGCATTTAAAATAAAGCGTGGCCTGTTCAAAAATAATTCAATTGCCCCCTTTTATTAGATAAAAACGTCCTTATATCTTTGTGCAATCAAACATTGTTTTGATCAAAACTTATTAATCTTACGAATTTACAGGAATCACTATGTCGGATTTAGATTTATCCACAAATGAGGCGAAAGCATCATATGGTGTTGGTCTTCAAATGGGCCAACAATTAGCTAACGTCTTTAACGGACTGTCATTAGAAGCTGCTATTGCTGGCATCAATGACGCATTTTCTGGCAAGGGGCCACAGATTCCTGGCGAAGAAATTAATGCGGCGTTTCAAGTGATTCAGACTCAGGTTGAAGCAGAGAAGCAAGAGCAAGCTAAGAAGTTTGCGGGTGAAGGTGAAGCTTTCTTGGCAGAGAATGCTAAGCGTGATGAAGTGACGGTTCTAGAGTCCGGTCTTCAGTACGAAGTAATCACTGCGGGCGAAGGTGATATACCAACAGCTGAAAGTGTTGTAAGCACTCACTATCGTGGTACCTTGATCGACGGTAAGCAGTTTGATAGCTCATATGACCGTGGCGAACCAGCTCAATTTCCTGTTGGTGGCGTGATTGCTGGTTGGACTGAAGCACTTCAGCAAATGAAAGTGGGTTCTAAGTGGAAGCTATACATTCCATATCACCTTGCTTATGGCGAAGCAGGTGCTGGCGCCGATATCGGCCCATACCAAGCTTTGGTATTCGATATCGAGTTGCTAGAAATTGTTGGCTAGATAAATAGCTTTCCCTCATGCGTCTCGCTACGCATGAGGTTCAATATCTTTATACTCTCCCCCCCTCAAAGCCTTACCCTTTGTTAATCCTGCTCCCTTTCTCTGGGGCTATGATATTCTTGCATTAACTGCTCTTGGCAGAAAATTATTTACTGATTTCAAATGGTCAGCGCTTTCCAAAGGAATTTTCCATGAACGCATTGGTAAACAGGGCTTTAGCCTTCCTATTACTTGTATTTGTTTCTCACGCCGCACCCCTGATGGCTAAAGGTTTGAGTATCGAGGAAGCGAAGCAGTTTCTTCATGACTCTGGCTTGAGTGAGTTGATTGCTTCTTTGCCTGATTCTATGGGGCAGCAGCTTGATATGAAACGTTTGTCAGTCAATAGTTCCGTCAGTTTTGAAAAGACCAGTGCGGCCGTGACTCATGCAGCGAAAAAGGTTGATGGTGAACAGATTGCAATGGTTTATTTGAGTCAGGATCAGCGTGCTGAAGATTTGTCTGATGCGATTAAGTTCTTGGCTTCTCCCTTAGGTCAACGCATCAGTACAGAGGAACGGGCGGCCAGTACACCAGAAGCTCAGCAGAAGATGCAACGCTATTTTCAGGAGCAAAGCTTCAAGTCTGTTAAGCAGGATAGAGCGCAATTGCTAGAGAAGCTTTCTTTAGCTCTGAATGCTGATAAGGTTGTTATTCAGCTAATGAAAGGCGTGTATTTTTCGGTTTTGGAAGCGGTTGCTGTTATTAATCCAAATAAGGCAGCTGCTTTAGAAGCTCGTATGAATCAGGAGTGGCAGAGCATGGAACCAATGCTAAGTCAGCAGTTTTCCGAATTTATGTTGATGGGCGCAAATTACAGCTATCGTAATTTGAATGATGAGGACCTCTCTGCCTACATTACATTTTTAAAGAGTAAGCCGGGTCAGGCGTATTGGCAGGTAGGTGTCGATATTGTCGATTTGTATATTCAAGGTTTTGTTTCTGAGTTGGTGTCCGGGCTTTCTAGCGCAAAATAAATGTTATTTGATATAAGCCTTCAGACTATTAAGCAAGCACTGCCAAGTGGCGTATTACTACTCGCTTGCTTATTGTTCTTCAGTTTGTTGCCTTCTGAAGGTTTGGTTTATCCTCATTTGATCAACTCTGGCCATGCTTTGGTCTTCGGTTTAGCGACCTATCTGCTGCTGGTTTTTTTTGCTCAGCTTCGGCCCTTAAAAGAGCTGATTTACCTTCTTTTATTTTGCCTCTCGTTTGGTTTGTTGGTTGAGCTGGTTCAGCCTTATGTAGGCCGGGAGCGCAGCTTAATAGACTTTGTTTACGATGTTTTTGGTTGTTTGGCTGCATTGCTGTGGTATCTCGCTCGATTTCGAAGTACTAGCAGAAGCCGGAAAATGATGATGCAGGGAATAGCTTTGTTTTTGATTTTGGCAAGCCTGCTTTACCCAGCTTATCGATGTTATGTGAAGCTGGAGGCTGATCGCTTATTTCCGGTGATCGCGAACTTCGAGAGTTTTGGCTGGGCTCAAATTGTGTTAGCAAAAAATGGCAGTGAGCTTGAAGTTGTCAAAGCACCTGGTGACTGGGCTAATGAATCTCAGGTTGGAAAGCTTCGCTTTAATAAAGATGCCCTCTATCCCGGAATGCGCTTCGCCTACTTGCATCGAGACTGGCAGGATTATGATCGACTAAAATTCGAGATCTACTCTGAAGCACCAGAGACGCTAAATGCCGTGCTGCGAATTCATGATATGAAACACCAGAATCAATATCATGATCGCTTCAAGACTAGAGTACGTATTGCTCAAGGTCTGAATCAATACAGTATTCCCTTAGATAAGGTTCGTGATGGCTTACAGACCAGAAAAATGGAAATGGGACAGGTTGTAGATCTGATGCTTTATATGTATAAGCCGAAGCAGGAGTTGACGGTTTACATTGATAATATTCGTTTAGAATCTGATTAATTCCTTACCCAAACTCTAGCGCAAGAAAATCAGAGAAGCCATACGACCCGAGACTTGGCCATCACGGCGAAAAGAATAGAAGTGTTGGTTTTCAAGAAAGGTGCAATGCGTGCCGCCATAAATCGCGCTGACTCCAATGGCTTTTAGCTCAATCCGGGCAAGTAGGTATAAATCTGCCAACCATTTTCCTGGTTCCTTTCCCGGGATAAAGGCTTGAGCGGCTTCGGGGTCTTTGTTACAAAATGCTGTATAGACATCGTCGCCAACTTCAAATGCCTTTTGGCTGATTGCCGGGCCAAGCCAGGCAATTACTTCATTGGGTGAGTCAAAGCTTTCTACAGTCTTAGTTAGGATGCCAGAAGCTAAGCCTCGCCAACCCGCATGTGCGGCAGCGACTTGCGTTGCCTGTTTGTTGCAGAACAGTACCGGAAGGCAGTCGGCCGTCATAACGACACAGGCTTCTTGCTGCTTGCGAGTATAACTTGCGTCTGCTTGAGTGCTGATAGATGAGCTTTCGGCCTGAACAAGAGTATTACTATGTATCTGCTCCAGCCAATGAATATTCTCTGCATTTAAGGCGCAGTGGGACGCAAGTACTGTCCTGTTGTGTCGTACAGTTTGTTCATTATCGTTGACGTGTAGGGCCAAGTTAAAGTCTTGGTAGCTGCTTAGCTTGCTATCTGGCATCGTGTCGGGAGCCAAGCGAGACGTAGTAAAGGCGACTACTTGACTCGCGACGGGCCATTCAGGTTTTAACCATGTTGTAGGTAAGTCGCAAGGGCTCATTGTTCGCTTAGCACCGCTAGTAAGTTTTGCATATCTTCAGGTAAATCGACTTCCCAGCTCATCTCCTCACCAGTTTGAGGGTGAATGAGGGTTAATTTTTTAGCATGCAATGCTTGTCGTTCAAATTGCCTAAGTTTATTTTTTACTTCATCGCTTGCACCGGCTGGAAGTTTCATTCTTCCTGCATAGGTGGTGTCCCCTATAAGCGGGTGTTTAATATGTGCCATATGGACGCGAATTTGATGGGTTCGTCCAGTTTCTAATTTAACGCGTATGTGAGTGTGAGCGAGAAAGCGTTCTAAAACGCGATAGTGAGTCACCGCATGTTTGCCGAACTGGTTGACGGCCATCTTTTTGCGGTTTTTAGGGCTGCGTGCAATAGGCTCGTTGATGGTTCCGCCGCCCGTCATGACTCCTGCAGCGATAGCTTCGTATTCTCTGCCCATTTCGCGACTTTGAAGTTGTTCAACAATATGGGCGTGAGCTGTTAGTGTTTTAGCGACCACCATTAAACCGGTCGTGTCTTTATCCAGGCGGTGAACGATACCGGCCCTGGGAACGGCTTTGATATCAGGAAAGTGATGCAGCAAGGCGTTAACTAAAGTGCCTGAGTGGTTACCGGCGGCGGGGTGAACTACCATTCCAGCTGGTTTGTTGATGATCAGAATGTCTTCATCTTGATAAACGATATCAAGCGGGATGTCTTCAGCAAGCCACTCTCCCTGACTTTCAAGCTCGGCTTTCACTTCAATGAGATCATTTATTTTGACTTTGTCTTTGGACCGCGCGATTTCTTCGTTTACGCGAATATGGCCTTGTTTAATCCATTGTTGCAGGCGTGAGCGAGAATACTCAGGCATAAAATCAGCAATGACCTGATCTAAACGCATGCCAGATAGTTCTAATGGAACAACAAAGTCAGCTTCAATAATTTGGCTCATAAGGTCTCGATATGTAAAGAAATCACGGGATAGACTGAATAATTATGACTTATAAGGGAGTTGAAACCTCAAGTTTGATTATTTGTCATACACGCAAAATGTAAAATATGAAATAATGTCGGCTATTATAACCTCACCGAGAGCATCTCTGGTGAGCATTTATTAAAATGTGTAGAAAACGAATACCATTTTCCAATTATTCTCAAGAAGTCTTATCCAATTATGCGTTCACACTTTGCACTCGTGATTTCTCTGGTAGCAGTCCTGTTTCTTTCTGCTTGTAGTTCCACTCCGAAAAAAGAATCGACAGAACAAGAGTTGTATGATGATGCTAAACGAGCGATCAAGTTAAGGAACTTTCCTCAAGCAACGATCGCTCTAGAAGAGTTGGAGTCCCGTTTCCCCTTTGGGCAATATGCTGAGCAAGCTCAGTTAGATTTAATCTATGCGCGTTATAGTGGGCTAGATCTAGAAGGCGCGATTCTCGCTTCCGATCGTTTTATTCGTTTACACCCTCAAAGCCCGAGCGTGGATTACGCGTATTATGTACGAGGAGTAGCGAACTATCATTTGGATATCGGTGTTTCCAGTCAGTACTTTTCGTCGGTTGATATTACCTCGCGTGACCCGGGGCATATGCGTTTGGCCTTTAAAGATTTTTCTGAACTGTTAATTCGCTTCCCCGATAGTAGCTATGCTGCAGATGCGCAAAAGAGAATGATACAAATCAGAAATCGTCTTGCGGCTTATGAACTGCATGCTGCACGATATTATATTAAACGCCAAGCCTATCTGGCAGCGGCAAACCGGGCGGCCTATGTTGTTAAAGATTACCCCGCGTCGCCAAGTGTCGAAGAGGCCTTAATTATGATGGTTTCGCTTTATCGGTATTTGGATCTTCCTTCACAGGCAGATGATGCTTTGGCTGTGTTAAGAGAAAACTTTCCAAAAGGTAAAGGCTTTGATGATGGCGGCGAGTTTGTGGCGATGCATAAGCTTGAACATAGCCGCAGTCTATTGAGCGTCATATCGTTTGGTTTATTTGAGTAAGGATTTTCTTTAATTGAAAGGCTCTTACAAGGGCACTGTTTTTATAGAAAGGTTGGTTAAGAGAATGAGTCTACGTCAGCAAATATTGCAAGAAATGAAAGTTAAGCCTGAGATAGATGTTGA
>NZ_LWFE01001534.1:0-684 GCF_001635675.1 Oleiphilus sp. HI0061
TGCGTAATTTTTCTCCAGTATATTTTTTACTTCCTTCGTAAGCCGTCATCACATGCTGTTGGGTGAATTGTGCTTAGACTTGTTGCTGCCTATTTAGTACNTATAATTTTTTCCTATCATGCTTATGCACAGGAAATATTAGGAAAACATAACGAAGTACTTGTTCAAACTTCACGCCCCAAGCTGACTGATGTTGACCCCTCAAGCAATACTGGTTTAGTTACCGTTATCAAGAAAGAAGATTTCTCTAGTGATGCCGTAAGCGTTGCCGATATAGTTGAGCGCCAAGTGGGGGTTCAAGTCAGAGATCTTGGAGGCTTTGGCAGTTTCAGTTCTGTTAGTGTTCGCGGCTCATCTAGTAAACAAGTAAACGTGTACTTGGATGGTGTATTGCTGAATGGCTCCTACCAGGGGGCTGTCGACTTGAGCCAGTTCTTACTTGGTGCGGTTGAACAGGTAGAAATATACCGGGGTAATGTCCCGATATATTTAGAGCAAGCCGGGATTGGTGGGGCAATTAATATCAAGACTAGCGGTGGTGCACGAAAAGCCGGTGGCTTACTTAGTTCAAGTCTTGGTTCAGAAGGCATCAAACGTGCTGCAGCATCGTATAAAGGGAGTCTGGATACCCTTAATTATCTTTTTTCTGCTGAGCACTTTAGTGCTGACAATGACTATACAGTC
>NZ_LWFE01001535.1:0-736 GCF_001635675.1 Oleiphilus sp. HI0061
GACTCGTAGATGACAAGGCCATAAGCTAATTCCGGTCCAAAGAGTAATTATCAAGTTTCAAAATAAAACCGCTTTAATTCTTGTATTAATACTTCTAACCAAATAACGTCTCAGTTAATGGTCAGAACATGCTCTAAATCAATTTAAAAAAATATCGTTGGTTATTAATTTATATCACAATTCCGACGCTTAACAAGTTTAGCACTGTGTGTTTTCGTAATTAGCAAAGACTAGCTCTGCTACTTATGAAACACTTATAAGTCCCAAATCACCTGGTCTGATTTCTTTCTAAGTGATTCGAGGTATTTTTCATGAGACGCAGCTTCCTCTGTATTGGCAGCCAGAACAGGTAGAGGCTTGCGTGTACCGGGTAACCTTCGAATACCTCCGGCGCCACCTTCATCTGTCTTTTCCTTATCTAGCAACAAGCTAGTCTGCCCACCACTTAGTAATAAATAAACATCAGCGAGTATTTCGGAGTCCAATAAAGCCCCGTGCAGTTCACGGTGACTATTATTGATCCCGTAGCGTTTACATAAAGCATCCAGATTGTTCTTTTGCCCCGGATGCTTCTCTCGCGCCATGGCTAGTGTATCTAATACACCACAGTAATTTTCTACCGGAGGGATCTTGTTGACCAAAAGGTTAAATTCGTGGTTGATAAAGCCAACGTCAAACGCCGCATTATGGATAACCAGTTCAGAACCTTTTATATACTCAAGAAATTCTTGGGCAA
>NZ_LWFE01001536.1:0-1048 GCF_001635675.1 Oleiphilus sp. HI0061
ATAGATATGGGAGCGAGTATGCACATCACCAAACCCGATAATACCGCCTTTTGCCTCCGGCCCAGGGTCGCGCACACCCGGTGACCAGTATGGTTGCAACATAAGCCCCATCGAGCCCGCCGGAACCTGGTTCACCAGTTCATCAAATAACTGTTCAGGTTCTATGCCTCTCTCTTCGGCTATCTTTTGCTCTCGTAGGCCAAACTCTTTTTTGAACCAACTCACCATCCAAAAACCGCGATAAATCATAATCTCGGATGAAAAGTACTTTGGAATTGCAGCCGGATAAGCCGGCATGTATTTAATCGGTCCAATATGTTTAGAGTTAGTTGTNTTGATTGTCGCTGTCGTGCCATAGCTCATACAAGCGATATCAGGCCGGTTGCCGCCAGAGCCGATAATCTCGCAGGCTTTATCAGACGCCGAGGCAATGATAGGTAAGCCTTCATCTAGCCCCAAATGAGTTGCTGCCTCTTTGGTCAAAGCACCTAATGATTCCCCAGGATCTACCAGCTCAGGTAACATGTCTTTGCACAAAGAAGGCAAAATCTTAAAACGCCAGTCTGATTCAGCAGCCCACTTTAACTTCTTATAATCAAAGGGAATGTAACCAACCTGGGCACCAACAGAGTCTTTAAATTCTCCCGTTAGCTTAAAGCTCAAATAGCCTGATAACAGCAGAAACTTATGTGTCTTGCGCCATATTTCAGGCTGGCTCTGGGAAATCCATAATGCCTGCGATTTCTCTCGAAATCGATGTACAACATCTTCAACCCCGGCGATTTTAAACAACCACTTCCAAAAACCGGGCACATCCCCTTTTACCTCTGCCCTACGCTGGTCTAGCCAGACAATGGCTGGCCTCACAGGCCTTCCCTGCTCATCAACATTAACGACCGTACCGCGCTGCGTGGTGACCGTTGCTGCAATAATCCTGGAACGATCAATATCAGCTGCAGCCCATAGTTTATCGCAAGCTTTTTTTAATGAAGACCAGTAATACTCTGGATCTTGTTCAGCCCAGCCCGGCTGGCTAGAGAAGTAAGGC
>NZ_LWFE01001537.1:0-1040 GCF_001635675.1 Oleiphilus sp. HI0061
TGTTTGGCTCGTTTGGCATTCTCTTTAAATCGCTCCCACTGACCGAACGAGTTGAACACGACGTGTTTCGAGATTGCCATAATCTCTTCTAAGTCATGCTCAGTGTAGGCGGCTGAAAAGGTATGAACCTCTTGACCCAAGTCTTTGCCACCGAACTCTTCATAGCCTAAACGTGCCTCGTGCAAACCACTGGCACAAGTGCCTACCAGGTATTTGTTGATAAGCGGCGCGAGGCTAAACATAGAGAAAGCCTTAAGCGCCAATAATATTTTGGCGCCCGACTTTTCCTGTACCTCGTTCAGTATTTTAAGGTTCTTTTCTATTGCGACTTCATCCACGACAAAGCAAGGAGAAGGCACCCGTGCTGGGTCGAACGCTTCAAAGGTTTTTGCTTTAACCATGCCTATTTCCTACCAACGTCTAAGCAAATAGAACTAAGCATTAGATCAAATCAAACCCTGGGTTTTCAATGACTTTCCACGATAAGCCATAGGCATTCATATCACTCATAAAGGCGTCTGGATCAAGCTGCTCCATATTCCAGACACCGGGCTTCATCCAATGGCCTTCGATCATCATTTTCGCACCAATCATCGCTGGAACTCCTGTGGTATACGAGATCGCTTGAGATTGAACCTCTTGGTAGCAGTCTTGATGATCTTTGACGTTGTACAAATAAACTGTTTTCTCTTTGCCATCTTTAAGGCCACGGACCACACAACCGATGCAGGTTTTACCCTTAGTGCGAGGGCCTAGAGTAGACGGGTCTGGTAGCAAGGCTTTCAGAAACTGGATAGGTACAATTTCCTGGCCTTGGAATTCAATCGGCTCAATTCCTGTCATCCCAACATTCCCTAAGACCTCTAGGTGTTTGAGATAGCTATCGCCAAAACTCATCCAAAATTGCGCACGCTTAATTGAAGGGTAGTGCTTGGTTAAGGACTCAAGCTCTTCATGATACATTCGGAAAATATTGTAGGTGCCTACGCCATCTGGGCAGGTGAAGCTCTGCTGTGTCGACATGGCAGGCGTCGCTACAA
>NZ_LWFE01001538.1:0-997 GCF_001635675.1 Oleiphilus sp. HI0061
CCATTACAGCTGACAATAAAGCCTCATGGACTTTATTTGAAAGCTTCGCAAAGGATTTTTCTGCTCCCTTAGCCAAATCTGAAATGTTTAGCAAAGATACGCATTTTGCTGGCTTGCATGACACGGAATTTCTGGTCCGAATCGGTCCATTTAGTTCCTAACCTCGCACACTAAATAAGACTCGCACCAAACATCCTATGGAGGATGCTAATGAAAATATTTGATGAAATTGAATCTGAAGTTCAGAGCTATGCTCGTTCTTTCCCTCGTGTTTTTAATCGCGCTAAGATGGAACACCTCTACGATGAGGAGGAAAATGAGTATCTAGACTTTCTGGCGGGTGCGGGAACAATTAACTACGGGCATAACAATCCGCTATTTAAGCCTCTCTTAATGGACTACATTGAGAATGATGGTATTACGCATGGCCTGGATATGCATACCAAGGCGAAAGGTGAATTTCTAGAGGCTTTTAATGAGAAGATTCTAAAGCCTCGGGATCTCGATTATGTTATGCAGTTTACTGGTCCGACTGGTACCAACGCAGTTGAAGCGGCTTTAAAGCTAGCGCGTAATATTAAAGGCCGTCAGAACATTATTTCTTTCACCAATGGTTTTCATGGCGTTAGCCTTGGCTCTCTGGCTGCGACGGGTAACTCTCATCATCGTGGCGCGGCGGGTGTCAGCTTAGGCGGCGTAAGCCGCGTGCCTTATGACGGCTACTTAGGTGACGAGATTGATACCACAGCTTATCTTGATAAAGTGCTTTCAGATTCCAGCAGTGGCATCGACAAGCCCGCTGCAGTGATTGTTGAAACTGTGCAAGGTGAAGGCGGTATCAATGCGGCTAGTTTTGAATGGTTGCGTAACTTAGAAAAAGTCTGCCGAAAGCATGATGTACTGCTTATCATCGATGATATACAGGCGGGTTGCGGTCGTACTGGCACCTTCTTTAGCTTTGAAGAAGCAGGCATTAAGCCCGATATGGTGACCTTAT
>NZ_LWFE01001539.1:0-1080 GCF_001635675.1 Oleiphilus sp. HI0061
GAAAGCGATATGGCCATCACTGAAACACTGCTAGCTATTGCGAGTCAGATGGATTTAAAAACATTTGCTACAGGGATCGAAACGAAGGAGCAGGAAGCTTTCTTAAAGATTAATGGCTGTCGATATGGGCAAGGTTATCTCTACTCCCCACCAGTGCCGTTCAAGGAATTATATGCAATATTACATAGCTTGAATCAAGGCGAAACCTTAGGCCGGGGCGACCAGATCGTACTACCTCTGGTGCACGAATCTAAACCGGCCTAAGCTAAAAGCAGGTTTTCTTGCTACGAAGATAAATGCTCGTGAAGTTCTTCAAACTGAGTCGTTAAAGCATGCTTTGGAGCAAAGTAGATAAGCGGCTGACTTTCTTGGTGCGACTCTTTCATCTTGATTGAAGCATTAATTTTTACAGGTAATACTGGCAACCCTTCTTCTTCGAGCTCCTTCACCAAGCGCGACGGCAGACTCGCACGCGGCTGAAATTGATTCACTACAATACCCTCTATTTCCAAGCGGTCATTGTGATCTTCTTGTATGTCTTGCAACTCGCCCATAATCGTATACAAAGCTTGACGAGAGAAGTCATCGCAGTCGAAAGGAATCAAAACCTTATCGCAAGCAATTAAGCCTGAACGCGTATAGAAATTTAAAGCAGGCGCTGTATCGATGATAATTTCATCAAACTGGCTCTCTAATGCTCTTAAGGCATTTTTGAGTTTATAGATCTTATGCTTAGCCTCCAGCTTTCTTTCAAGAAAATCCATCTCAGGACTAGAGGGCAAAACATAGAGATTGTCGAAGGGGGTTTTATGCGCAAAGTCGGCAGGATCTTTATTAAACAAATTAAATGAAAGCGTTTGCTCAAAAAAATCGGCAATCGAGTCATTCAATTCAGCAGCAGGCTTTCCCATTAAATAGTGAGTAGAGTTACCTTGCGGGTCCAAATCAACAACCAAGGTTCTGCGTCCCTTAGCAGCGAAAATAGCTGCAAGATTGCAAGTAATACTCGACTTCCCTACACCGCCTTTCTGGTTGAATACTACGCGAATCATTTTTTTCTCCCTGCAGCTGATGAGCTAC
>NZ_LWFE01001540.1:0-1213 GCF_001635675.1 Oleiphilus sp. HI0061
GCACTGAGAGCCGGCGCTGCAGTTCAAGTCACTTTATGGAGTGGCGCAAGGCAGTTCAAAACCACCAATGGCTTTGTAAGGAACGAAGAGTTAATTCTCAATGTTTTGACTGACTACTTGGGCGGCGCAACAGCATTCCCGATACATATTCTAAGAAAGACCCACATAGAGAAACCAAGGACTAGAAACTCCCATATTGTGATTTTGTCGGATGATGGCGTCACAACACTTTTTGACACGGATGAAAAAGGTAACTCAGGCTGGGGTATATCTAAGCAGGCATTAGAGAATGCAAAGGGCGGCGGTACGATGGTGTTAAATTTACACTGGGATTATCCCTTGCCACCTAACAATAAATGGATGGCGGACCATGATGCCGCTTTAAAGCAAGCCGAGGCTCAACAAGGTTGGGATATATTCCCGGTGACGTCTTGGGAAGCGATGACTGATTTTGCTCGGGCATTTAGCAGAAAACACTATGAGGGAGCAGAATAATGACTCAACTCATAACTCGTAGCAATGGTAGTGCCGAAGGCCCCGATATCAACGTATTGCACCATCGGCTAACCGAGTTCCCTAAAGAATTGTTAAACCCTCAATTACCACCTTACTTTTATGCTCTAGTTCATGATGCTCTATATGATTTAAGCACCTCAGTGCGAGCATCAGAACTCACTCGTTTTAAACGGCCTTATGAGCAATGTGATTGGTATCGCGCAACGATGTTGATCGCGTATTTTTTAATGGATAACAGCTTTAAGGGCTTTAGGTTTGAACTGGCTCTTCTGTTGGATGCCTTTGAAAACACAGCTAAAGAACTGGCCCAAGCTGGAACCAACAAGGTATACATCAATGATGTTGATAGAAGAGAAGAGTTTATTCGAGTTGTACTGTCTTCCATAAACCTGCGACCAAAAGGAGAGACAAACAACCAAGCTGAAGATAGATTACAAGCGGTTAGCTCGCTGGAAAGAATGAAGGTTCTCAAAGCCGCGAAAGTAGCAGAGCAAAGAGCTCACGATCTTCGAGTTGCTTTAGCTAAACAAAAAGCCAAAGAAGCGGCTGACAAGATGACACGGGAATAATCATGCAAGCAGCGCCCTGGAATGATTATGAGCGTATGCCAAATTTAGACGAGTCTGGAAGTGCTCGTCTTAAGCACTTGGTTGATCAGCCTCATGCGCCAATATTCAGGAATCAATCAGGTCATCAT
>NZ_LWFE01001541.1:0-2601 GCF_001635675.1 Oleiphilus sp. HI0061
GCAACCTCATCAGTTCTATCTGACCATTCAACGACGGTACCCAAGCGAGTTTGGTCTTCGCCATATATAGGTGTCGCAGTTAGGCCAAAGGTACGTACACCGACCTTAATTTCAGTTTGATATGTACTGGTCAGACGCTCAAGCATACTGCGTTGGTGTGCAGGGTTTTTGTGGAAAACATCGATGTTGTTGCCAACAAGGTTATTGGCATCAAAGTTTGGCAGCACTTTGCGTAAGTCTGCCTCAGCTACGCGCATCATATTCTGTACTGCTTTGTTCATATAATTGATGTTGTAATTTGCATCGGCCATCATCACATTGGTATTACAAACATCGAGAGCCAGTCTAACGCCTGCATTTTCCTCGGCGAGTTGTTTGGCTTTTGTTTCTTGAGCAAGCGCTTCTGTTCGGTCATTCCATTCAACGACAGTACCGATTCGTTCTTTGTTTTCAGCAAAAATAGGGGTCGCGATTAAGTTAAATGTGCGTGGCCCAACCGTAATGTTGGTTTGGTAAGTGCTGGTGAGCTTCTCAAGCATGCTGCGTTGATGCGCTGGATTCTTATGGAAGATGTCGATATTGTTGCCAATCAGGTTATCGGCGTCGAAGCGAGAAAGCTCTGCTTTCAAGTCGCTTTCCGCAGTTTTCATCATTTCTTGTACTGATTCATTCATATAAATGATATTGAACTCAGCGTCGGCCATCATGACGTTGGTGCTACACACATCTAGCGCTAGTTTGATTCGCGTATTGTCTGCTGCCAACTGAGCTTCAGCCTGTTCCTTGGCTAGCTGCGCGGTTTGATCATCCCACTCGACGACGGTGCCGAGTCGTTGGTGTTCATCATCAAAGATTGGTGTGGCTATCAAACTGAATGTTCGAGTGCCAACTTGGATTTTTCCGTTATATTGAGTTTGCAAGCCTTCTAGCATACTCCGTTGGTGAGCCGGATTTTTATGGAAGACATCAATACTCTCTCCCATAAGTGCTTGAGCATTAAAGTTGGGAAGTACCACTTTTAAGTCTGCTTCAGCACTTTGCATCATTTCCTTTACGGAGTCATTCATATAGACAATGTTGTAGTCATCATCGGCCATCATGACATTGGTGTTGCAGACGTTTAAGGCAGAGATAATCCGCTGAGTGGAGGCTTGAGAAGCCTCTATTTCGTTTTGTTTTTCCTGTTGGCTATAAGCTAAAGCCTGTAGCTTGGAGGCTAGGCTATTGTTCTTCGCACCAGTATTTTCTGAAGCGTTCGAAAAGTTCCCCATGGAAATTTCATCGACTAAATGCTTCACCTGAGAGATTGGGGCGCCCAGATTGTTCTGTGTGTTATGGATGTTAATGAATGCGATGGCGGTCACCAGGATAAGCGCGATAATACTACCGGATATGCCGATAGCCCCACTACCAGATAATAGCGAGCCAACTGTGATCAGCAAAGCTAGCGCGAAGCCGATAATTAGCTTCCATTGAGGTTGTATTTGTTCTTGATGGTTCATGTTTATTACCGTCCATTAGTTGATAAGGATTGGGGCCTGTATCAATGTAGTTCAAAAAAACAATATCACCTTAGTGGTAGATAAATTTTTATTGTTCTGGCTTAACGAAAAATTAGGATAAGATTGCTCGCTAGTTTGATAAGCTAGGAAACCATTATTTAAGGTATGGATAAGGGAAGACGAGAATGAATTTAAAGAAATGCATTGGGGGGAGTATATGTTTACTTGCTCTAAGCAGTATCGCTTTTGCAGAAGATAAACCTAAATATTATGCCGGGCTGGATGCCCACTACCTGATAAATACTATTGGTAATGAACAAAGTGGCGAAGCGGAGTTCGATATCTCTGGAGCTGGTCTGAGAGCGGGATTATATTTGGAGCCTCAAGTAGGGCTTGAAGTTTATGCCGCACAAGGTGTCACTGAGGGAGACGATATTGGTATTGATATGAGTCTCGTATCTTCGGTTGGGATATTGGGTCGTTTCGAGTCTCCAGAGGCTGAGAACGGTGGGAAATTGTTTATCTTGCTTGGCTATGGCATGTCTGAACTGGAAATGACCCGCAGCGCCTCCAGCCCCGTAGATAGAGAGTTGTATCATGGCGTTGTCTACGGTGGTGGTGCTGAATTTCGTTTGGGTTCGAGTGAGACCTTTATCAATATTCAGGGCCTTCGTTATTATGATGAGGATCACCTCTCTCTGGATGGTGTGAGCTTGGGCTTACGCCAAAGTTTCTAGTTAAAAAGGACTTAATATGTGTTCAGTAAAAAAGATGACACGGGCTGTTTTACTTTTAGTTAGCTTTGTCTTAACAGCTTGTGGTGTGGGTAATGAGCAAACTTATATTCAAGCCGTTGAAGTCAACACTAAGAATTTGACCTCTATTTCTATTGTTTCCTCGAATGATCGCGTGCGTGAAGGGGAGACCGAGACATTCACAGCCTTGGGAAATGTTGATGGCGGTGCCAGCCAGATTGATATTACAAGTTCGGTAAGCTGGTCGAGTTCAGACTCTTCGATTATATCGGTGAATAGTAATGGTGTGGCGACAGGTAAATCTAACGGTACGGCGGATGTAATAGCACGGCTTGCCGACCTTT
>NZ_LWFE01001542.1:0-1025 GCF_001635675.1 Oleiphilus sp. HI0061
TGCGATAATGCTTTCGAAGTCGCTATAATCGCGGCTTCATTTCTTTTTGGTTTCCCTTATGGAACTCCGTTCTATTTTAAATCTCTTGTCGGATGGTGAATTCCATTCAGGGTCGGACCTTGGTCGTACTTTGGGTGTAAGCCGAACTGCAGTGTGGAAAGCGTTAGGTCAATTGGAGGAGTTGCGTTTACCCTTGGAGTCAGTAAAAGGGCGCGGCTATCGCTTGTTGCGACCGCTTGATCTATTGTGTGGTAAATCTATTCAGTCGTATATGGCAGCTCAAGCTGTCGAAAATATCTCTATTGAGGTACTTTTAAGTACCGATTCAACAAATACTCACTTATTGGAAAAGCAACTCGAAGGAAATTTATACGAGAGTTGCTTGGCAGAATATCAGACGGCCGGAAAAGGTCGTCGTGGCCGAAAATGGGTTAGTCCTTTTGCGAGAAATATTTATCTTAGTATTGCTTTTAATCTTGATGGTGGGGCAGAAGCTCTATCTGGGCTAAGTTTGGTGGTTGGTTTGTCTGTTGTGAAGACGCTAGCATCACTTGGTGTTAGTGGCGTTGAGTTAAAGTGGCCGAATGATGTTTGGTTAAGTGGAAGAAAGTTAGCAGGTATTTTGGTTGAGTTGCATGGAGAGGCGACAACGAGTTGGCGGGTTGTGGTTGGTCTGGGTTTGAATGTTGATATGAAGCCTGAGGATGCGGAAGTGATTGAGCAGGCTTGGTCAGCTTTGTCCGAAGTATCGGATATTGGTCGGAATGAGCTAGCTGGCAACTTATTGAGTGGTTTGTATTGTGACTTAGAGCGTTTTAAGTTGGGTGGCTTTAAGGGTTTTTTGTCGGATTGGAACAAATTTGATGCTTTAGCGGGTAAAGTGGTTGAAATCAACAGTGGTGCAATAGTTGGTATTGCGCGAGGAGTTGACTTGTCTGGCGCGCTCTTATTAGAGGTTGATGGAGCACTATCTGCGGTTAACGCAGGTGAGGTGTCGGTGAGGTTAGGCTGATGCTTCTATTAGA
>NZ_LWFE01001543.1:0-1292 GCF_001635675.1 Oleiphilus sp. HI0061
GACGCTATTGTTTGCGATTCGTCCAGATAAGCAGGTTGTGCCTTTAGGCAGAACAGATGCAAAGCCTTCAGTTGGATGGGAAATGATTAGTTTAATACAGCCTGAGCCAAACCCTGAAGGGCTGGCTCAGTCTAGTAGTTCATGATCTAGTTGTCACCGTGGTGAGGATGGTCAATACGGTTGATCAGTGCGCGAGCAAAGTCTTGACGAGTAATAATGCCAACAAGCTTGCCGCCGTCCATAACCGGTAGTCGTCGTCGGCCAGAAGTGAAGAACTCTGCGCAGACAATGATATCATCTTCTTGTTCAACCATGTCTAGCTCGGTCGTCATGTGATCGGCGACTCGATCACCTACTGATTGGTAGTAGCCGTCATTTAGAGCTTCTTTCAAACAATCCAATTCTGAAAGAATACCAACCAGCTTCCCTTCATTATCTATTACCGGTGCGCCCGAACGGCCTTTTTTTACCAGAGTTCTTAAAGCCGTAATAACGCTGTCTTCAGGTTTGAAGGATAAAACATTTGGGCTCATATAATCTTTTATTTTTACGGAATGCACGTCACTTGCTCCTTATTCTGTACAGACTGGGTCATGGCATGAAGCCGATTTAGACACCGTTGTAAGATACACTATGGAGGATATCTGGGGAAAATCAAGCAAGCGGGTGCTTCATTAGGGTGAGTTTTCGTCCTTGTCGAAGATAGCGACGAAGAGATTCAGCGATATAAGGAGGAGCCTGTTCTATATTCTGAAGCTGAAAGCCAATTTGAGCATAAAAGTCTTTAAGCCACTCAAAAGGAAAGCACCAGCACTCGCGATTTGTCAGGTGTGGTTTTAGTTCGGTAAGTAGCCTGCTTCCTATGCCTTGCCGCTGCTCGGATGGAACCACGACCATGCTGCGTAGAATCAGATATTGATCGCTCTTGACCAGGCGAACAGCCGCAACGATTTTATTGTTTGAGTTGTTATTTCTAAGGATGTAAACCTCGTCTTCTTTACCGACGTGGGAATGGTAGTTCGCTTGTTTATAGAATTGCTTGGCGAGAGGAAAGCGAGGCGGGTCGAGTCGTTCCAGGGCGAAATTATTGTGGCTTAAGTCAGACATTTTACCAGCGTTTTTTTCTATCTAGGTCGCTCTCTTTTGCTTCAACCCATTCAGCACCGTCTTTGGTGATTTCCTTTTTCCAGAAAGGCGCGTCGGACTTTAAGTAGTCCATAATAAACTCACAGGCCGCAAAAGCATCTGCTCTATGTGCAGAGCTTACGCCAACGAAGACAATTTGTTCGCTC
>NZ_LWFE01001544.1:0-15208 GCF_001635675.1 Oleiphilus sp. HI0061
GTCAAAGGTAAGACCACTGCTTATTCGTTGTTTGCTGTTCAGCAGCGTGGCCGTTTATTCTTAGGCCCTGGTGTTGATATTTATGAAGGTCAGATTGTCGGCATTCACTCACGCTCTAATGACTTGGTTGTTAATACGGTCAAAGGTAAGCAGCTAACGAACGTTCGTGCATCGGGTACCGATGAGGCCTTGACCTTGGTTCCGCCGATTACGCATACGCTAGAGCAGGCGCTTGAGTTTATCGAAGATGATGAGTTGGTTGAAGTAACGCCAGAAAGCATTCGTATTCGTAAGAAGCTTCTTACCGAGACTGAGCGAAAGCGTAATAAGAAGTAAGCTTCTGTATAGTCTGTATAGAAAGTAGCTTAATAATTAAGCCCGCCTCCATATTTGGAGGCGGGCTTTTTTGTGGGTCATCGATATGACATATTAAAGGATTATGCTTAATTAAGCTTGGGAGAGAAAAGTGAAAGGTCTGATTCAGCGGGTAAGCTCTGCTTCGGTCGAGGTCTCTGGTGAAGTGGTTGGGGAGATATCTAAAGGGGTTTTGTTATTGCTGGGCGTTGAGAAGCAAGATACTGAAGCTTCGGCACAGGCTTTGCTTGAAAAGGTAGTGGGCTATCGTATTTTTGAGGATGAAGCTGGTCGAATGAACAAAAGCCTAAGGGATATAGGAGGTGAGTTATTGCTGGTTTCCCAGTTTACGTTGGCAGCGAATACAAAAAAGGGGCGGCGGCCAAGCTTTTCAGAGGCCAGTGAGCCTGGGCGAGCGCAAGAGCTTTATAAGATATTTGGAGAAATGGCCGAGGCGCAAGGTGTTCGTGTGCAGAGAGGGGTATTTGGTGCGGATATGCAAGTTTCTCTGGTGAATGACGGGCCGGTTACCTTTTTGCTTGAGGTGTAGTTATTGTGTGCTTGTTAGTGGATTTTGAGCTTTTTTGGTGCAAAACGGCTAATTTGCGAGAAAAATGTAATTATTTTTTGTACTTTTGTTTATTTGCTGCTAAATAATAGTTAAGCTTAATTTTAAAAAGGACTTGTAAGATATTGTTTGTACTGGTTAACCACTAGAGAATGACTGGTATATCTTTATTGCAAGTGCAATGACGCATATAAAAGTGAAGTAAGTTTTGCTTGGCATTAAATAAGGCTTGGGTGTTTTTGATCTAGATCATTCAGGTCTAAACCTTAACAAGCTGTAACGTGCCTTAGTGCTCAAACTTGTCTTAATATGTTGATAGGAAAGATAAAACACATTTTAATTTGTTAAGTAATTGGCAGATATAAGATGAAACTTATGTTGGGAACATGTCTGAAGAATTGATTTTTGACACATTTCTGACATATTTTATAAATAATATAGGCGGCCGGAAGACTGTGCTGTATTAACGGTGCTGTATTAACGGCATAACTAATAATAATTTAATCGCTAAGTATATTTAACGAGATTCCAGGATGAGCCTGACTCTCATTAAAATTTTAACAGAAAAAAGGAAGACGAAATGAAAAAGACCCTGATCGCTTCAGCTGTAGCAGCAGCTACTCTATCTACTGGTGTAATGGCAGCAGATAAAGGTATTGAATTCTACGGTGATATCGATGTTGCATATGTACATGCAGATGCTGACGGAAATACTGCCAACGCTGTAATGGATAGTGACTCTACTTTTGGTTTGACTCACTCTCACATGGTTTCTGAAGGCGTAACTGCTTTTGCTAAAGTAGAATTTGAATTCGACGCAGACGAAACTACAGCTGGTATCAACCAGTCTGATGAAATCTATGTTGGTGTTAAAGGTGACTTCGGTTCTGTTCAATACGGTGTTGATGACACAGTATATGAGTGGGTAGACGTAACAGACACTTCTGAGTTTGTTGGCTTAGAAGGCGAATTGGCTGCAGATAGCGAAGTTGAGAACCTACAATATGTTTCTCCTGAGATTGCTGACGGTTTAACTGTTGGTGTAACTTTGCCAGTTGAAAGCAGCTCTGTATTCGCTGGTGCTTTAGCTGCTAAATACGCTATGGATAACCTTGAACTTGCTTTTGCATACTCTATGGGTCGCGAAGAAGCTGGTGTTGAAGCAGAAGATACTATTGGTTTAGGTGCTACTTACTCAATGGATGATATTACTGTAATGCTTGGTTACGAAAGCATGTCAGATACAGTTGATTACATTGGTTTGCAGGGCATGTACACAATGGGTCAGAACCAGTTTGCTCTAGGTTATGGTATGAAGTCTTATGATGGTGCAGAAGACGAAGCGACAATTGCGCTTCAAGCTCTTCATAATGTAACAGATCATTTGTTTGTAGCTCTAGAATACACAACGTCTACTGACCTTGGTGGTGTTGATGGTGCGGATGTTGACGTACTAGCTATCGGCGCTAACTACAGCTTCTAAGTTGTAAGTTTAGAACTAAGCTCTAAAAAGCCGGTGACTTTCACCGGCTTTTTTTTGCCTGAAATTTATGTAAATCAAACGATAAGGTGTTTTGTGCCGAAAGAAATTGAACTAAAACTTAGTGTTGTGGGTGAAAGTCTTGCTGTGCTTGAGAGCTTGGAAGCGTGTTTGAGCAATCAGGGGTTTGTGCTTGAGTTGCAGCGAAAGCCTTTGCAGAATATTTACTATGATACGCCTGATAAGATATTGAACCAGCATCGAATGGCTTTGCGGGTTCGGAAAAAAGGCGATGCTTTTATTCAAACCTTGAAGACCAAGGGGAAGTCGGTAAGCGGTCTAAGTGAACGTGGTGAATGGGAATGGGAATTGGCGGATAACAAGCTAGATATTTCACTTCTAGAGGGCTTGGATGTTTGGCCGGAAGGAATGAATTTGGAAAGTTTAAATGCGGTGTTTGAGACGAACTTTGTTAGGCATCAGGTATTAATTGAATGGCAGGGTAGCGAAATTGAATTAGCTTTTGACCAGGGCGAGGTGTTGTCAAAAGGTAAGTGTCTGCCAATCAAAGAAATTGAGCTAGAGCTAATGTCGGGTGAGGTTGAAGCGCTAAAAAGTTTGGCAGCCGTATTGGGGCAAGCTATTCACTTGAAAGCGTCTGACACGAGTAAAGCCGAGAGAGGCTATTCTTTATTGGCAGCGAGCTAAGTATTTCAGACATACTTGATCAAGCGCATTGAGCTGACATGCTCGCTGCGTTACTTTTCTCAGATAACAATATCGAAAATTGAGAGCTATCTATATGAGCAGTGCTAACATCGCAATCGGTACCCAAGTTGAGAATGTAATTAATCAGTTTCCGGGGTTTATTCAAGCAAGTCTACGTAACGCCTGGCAAGAGTTGAGTGCTTATTATGTTGGCGAAGCATGTTTGGAAGATATTCGCTGGGAAACGCTCGAATGCCCTTGGTCAAAAGACTTTATTCAGAGCATTTTGGATGTATGGTCGCGCAGCGACTATGTTAGAGAGTCCAGTTTAAAGTACCCTGAATGGTTGCATGAGTGGTCGGGCAGCGATTCAGCACTGTTTACTTCAAAGTTGGAAGGGCAATATAAGCGCGATTTAAGTTCACGCTGTAAAGCAGTCAATGATGAAGCTGAATTGATGTCAGTTCTGCGAGTATTTCGTCGCTATGAAATGACGCGGCTTATGTGGCGCGATCTCTTAAGCTTGGTAGAGCTGGAAGAAACACTTTCGGACGTAAGTGCTTTGGCCGATGCAGCGGTTGAAGTTGCTTTGGATGTCTTATACAAACAGCTTTGCGAGCGTTATGGCACCCCTTTTTCTAGAGCAAAAGAGGGCGGTGCACCTATCCCTCAGCACATGCTGGTGTTGGCGATGGGCAAACATGGCGCTTATGAATTAAATGTATCTTCCGATATCGACCTGATTTTTGCCTATCCTGAATCTGGTGAGACCGATCACGCCAAAAAGCCAATTGAAAACCAGCTCTTCTTCACGCGCCTGGGGCAAAGGCTCATCAATGCTTTGGATGCCATGACCTCTGAGGGTTTCGTATTCCGTGTCGATATGCGCTTGCGGCCTTATGGTGATAGTGGCGCATTGGCGATGAACTTCGCTTCCTTTGAAGACTACTATCACAACCAGGGACGGGAGTGGGAACGTTATGCCATGATCAAGGCGCGTATCGTTAATGCCGACGCAAACCCTGAAGCCAGCGCGGCCTTAATGGATATTATTAGCCCTTTTGTTTACCGCAAGTATGCTGATTTTACCTCTGTGCAAGCCTTGCGCGATATGAAGCGTATGATTATGGCTGAAATGCACCGCAAAGGTGGAGAGCAAAATATTAAGCTGGGTGATGGCGGCATTCGAGAGATCGAATTTATTGCCCAGGCCTGCCAATTGATTCATGGTGGCCGAGACGAACGCCTCCAGCAGCAGGGCTTGGTAAGCGTTTATCGTACATTGCAAGAAAATGAATATTTACCCTCGGAATGGGTCGATACTTTATTACTTGCCTATCGACTATTGCGTAATTTGGAGCATGCGATACAAGGCTTGGCAGACCAACAAACCCAGTTAATTCCAGAATCAGAAGAGAGCCGTCAGCGTATTGCTTGGTCGATGAGCTATTCAGACTGGCCAAGTTTAGAGGCAGAGCTGAATGAGCATCGTTCAGCGGTGAGTCAATGCTTTGCCGATTTTCTGCATGACCCTGAAGAAGATGGTGATCAGGAGGAAGCAGGAAGGGCTTGGTTGGCAGCTTGGCTGGCTGAAGAGCGTTCACAGCTTTTGCAGCCAATGTTCCAAGAGGCAGGTTATGAGTCGCCTGCACAGAGTGTTAGTGATTTGGAACAGTTACGAGAGCATCGCTTGTTTACCTTGATGTCACCAGAAGCACGGCAGCGTTTTGAGACTTTTCTGCCCCTATTGCTGGATGAAGCTGCTGAAACCAATAAGCCGTCGCTTACATTGGCGCGCATGCTGGGGCTTGTTAGTTCGATACTGGGTCGCTCAGTTTACTTTGTTCTATTGTATGAGAATACAGGAGCGCTTAAGCAGTTGTGCCGCTTATGTTCAGAAAGCCCGTGGGTGTCTGAACATATTGCTAAAAGTCCGGTTATTCTTGATGAGTTGCTGGATGCCCGAAGTCTATTCCATCCACCGAATCGAGAGCAATTACAAGATGAGCTAAGGCAGCAAATGTTGAGAATTCCAGAGGATGATCTGGAAACTCAAATGAACTGCCTACGAACTTTCAAACAATCTCATATGTTGCGTGTGGCTGCATCGGAGTTAGGTGGACACTTGCCTTTAATGAAAGTAAGTGATTACTTAACATGGTTGGCCGAAGTCCTTCTGGAAGAGTCTTTAGCCATCGCATGGCATAATCTAGTCGTTAAACACGGTGTGCCAAGTGGTTTAAGCAGTGACGAGAAAGGGATTGCTGGCGAAGGTTTTGCCGCAATTGGTTACGGGAAGCTAGGTGGCTTGGAGTTAGGTTATAGCTCTGACCTGGATATGGTCTTTCTCTATGACGCTGATGACTATGGCGTGACATCGGGGCCAAAGTCGATTGATAATCAGGTATTTTATATGCGTCTAGGGCAGAGAATAATTCATATTCTGTCAGCTCAGACAACGCAAGGAATGCTGTATGAGTCAGACATGCGTTTGCGTCCCTCGGGCAATTCTGGAATGTTGGTGTCGTCGCTAGCTGCGTTCAAAAAGTATCAGCAAAATGATGCTTGGACATGGGAACATCAAGCTTTAGTTAGGGCGCGTGGTATTGCGGGTGACCCAAAGCTTATCGAAAATTTTAATCTGGTTCGACGAGACATACTGGCAGCACCCAGAGATGAAGCTGAGCTTAGGGCAGAAGTTAAAGCTATGCGCGAAAAAATGAAGGCTGCCGCCAAAGCGGGAAGTATCAAGCAAGGTGATGGTGGTCTGGTGGATATCGAATTTATCACCCAGTTTGGCGTGTTGAACTTCGCGCACCAAGATTCTAGCTTGATGGACTGGACCGATAATATTCGCATATTAGAGGTTTTAGAGAAGCTGGATTGTTTTGAAGGCATTGATTTATCCGTACTGAGTGCATCCTATCGGGAGCTGCGTTCTGGTTTGCATCGAAATAGCTTGGCTGATGAGGCGGATAAAACAACGATCGCTGATTATGCTGAAACATGCAGCAAGGTAACGGAGATTTGGCAAAAAGTCTTCGTGGCCTAGTGATATTTAAGCAAGATTTTCCTGGCTTAATGCTCTAAAATTAGCACCGTGATTAATTATCAAGTAGTGAATAATGGAAGCTTTTAGAGCCAAATTAGTAGTCTATATCCTTAAATTCTTAGCGAGCCTTGGTTTAAGCAAAGCCCAGGCTCTCGGTCGTTTTATTGGTCGGATTCTATGGATGGGCGACTCCGAGACCACACGTGTCACCAAAGAAAATATCTCGCATTGTTATCCCGAGCTATCAGAAAGCGACCAGAGAGAGCTAACACGGCGCAGTCTACTTGAAACCGGTATGTTATTTGCCGAATTTGGAGTGATGTGGGAATGGCCCACTGAAAAGACTTTGAATTTAATTCGCTCGGTTGAAGGTAAAGAGCACCTTGACGCGATATTTGAAAAGGGTAAAGGAGCGATTGTATTGGCGCCTCATCATGGAAATTGGGAGCTAGTTGGTTTGTATTTATCAACGCTTCGACCGATGGCTGCTCTATACAAACCGCCTAAAATAAAAGCCTTGGAAGAATATATGTCTTCGGTGCGAGGTCGTCATGGTTCTGAGTTAGTGCCAACCAATAGGCGGGGCGTTATTCGTTTGTTTTCTATCCTCTCGGATCAGGGGATGGTTGGTATTCTGCCAGACCAGGTGCCAGGCGGAACGGGCGGTGTTAATGCTCCTTTTATGGGAATAGAGGCTAATACGGTAAAGCTTGTATCTCGCTTGATTGGCCGCACTGGCTGTGAAGTCGTGAGCTTGTGTGCGATTCGCCGTCCCAAAGGGGATGGTTTTGATATGGTGTTCAAACCAGCTGATCCTGAGATATATAGTGACGATATCGCTACATCCGTCGCGGCATTGAATCGCTCAGTTGAAGCATGTATCGAAAGTCATCCCGAACAATACCAATGGGAGTACAAACGCTTTAAAGGGATGACGATAGACGGGCGTAAGGCTTATAGTAAGCTTAACCCATAGATTGGTTTAACGCTGCTATTGAGAATAGCCTTCAATCAAATAATTCCAGTCATTGTGAGTCCACTTTATCCCATGCCTTGTTACTTCCTTTTCAAAGCTGCGTTTTAAGCGCTTCAGATTACTGCTTTTCCAGGCATGCTTTGGCTTTAACATTTTGGCGCGATCAAAGTCGATGAGCCAAAATAAGCCCTCTTCATCTTGCAAAATGTTTTGAATGTTCAGGTCAGCATGATAAACACCCGCTTTGTGGAATCTTGCGATTAAAGCGCCTAATGTGAAATAGAAGTCTTTGCTTTGTACTTGTTTGAGTACTTGCAGTAAGTCTTGTGCATTAGGAATGCGGTGTGTCAGTAAGTCTGCCTGATAATATAGGCCTCTTTTGACTACCTGTGCGGCAGCAGGCTTGGGAACCGGCAAGTTTTGTTGATTGAGTAAACTCAAGATATTGAACTCACTGACAGAACGACTCTTTTGCCAGCCTTTAAAAAGGTAGTGGTCGTTGCTGATTTTACTCATCATGCCGCCGCGCAGATAATGTCTTAACACCAGTGAATGAGACTTGTGTTGGATAAACCAGGTTGTTCCACGTCCAGACTCTTGTCCATTAACGGCATTGAGCTTTTTCCAATAGCCTGATTCAAAGAGCTCGCTGGATATGTCCGAAAAACATTCACTATCATAGAGCCAATAATGCTGGCCGTTTTGAGAGGACTCTATATTCGGCATGATTTCAAGTTCCTTGAATCGTTTGGGTGGCGTTCTAGCTAAGACAATTCTAATTCATACAGGGCGATGGTGTCTCGGCACATTTGTGAAAGAGAGAAGTTTTCTTTGACGAAGGCTGCCGCTTCAATGCCTTGCCTTGTGCGTTCGTCTTTACTGTATGCCAGGGCTCGTTCAATAGCCGCCGCCATAGAACTGGAGTCGCGAGGTTTACACATCAGGCTTTTATAGGGAGGGGAGATTGTCTCCTGACTACCTCCGTGGTTTGTAGCAACTACCATGCGTTGCATCACTTGAGCTTCGCAGGCAGTACGACCGAAGGATTCCGGCTTGACGGAGGCTGAAATTACCAGATCAGCCAGCGCATAGGCTGCTGGCATGTTGTCGAAGTTTCCGGTTAACTTGACGTGAGCTTGCAAACCTTTTTCAGCGATCAAGGCTTCCAGTTCTTGTTTATATGCATCTTTTCCAGGCTCGTCGCCAACGAACAAGCAGTAAAAGTTACGATGGGGCAATTTAGCCAGTGCTTCTATTAGTACTTGATGGCCTTTAATTCGAGTTAGCCTTCCAGGCAGCATGATAATGTTTTTCCCCTCAGGGACTGACCATGCTGTCTTGAGCTGTTTCGCAGCGAGCTGAGCTTCTTCCAGCTCAAACCTATCCAGGTCGATGCCGCGAAAAATCAGCTTGGTCTTAGTGTTGAAGGTGGGGTAGACCTCTTCTATATGCTGTTGTACAAACTTAGAAACAGCGATCACATGCTGGCTTCTAAGCATGGCGCTGTTATACCAGCGCTTGAGAGCATTCTGGTGACCGTAGACACCATGAAAGGTGGTGACAAAGGGAATGTTGCTTTGTTTTGATGCCCATAAGGCGCTCCAGGCTGGAGCGCGAGAGCGAGCATGGATTAGGTCAATCTTCTGCGTTTCTATCAGCTTTGCTAGCTTTCTACTGTTCCACCACATAAGTATGGGGTTCTTGCTGTGAACGGGGAGCTCGATATGCTTCGACCCTTGTTGTTCAAGCGCCTTAACCATAGGGCCGCCAGAAGAAACAACCAATGAACGGTAGCCTTGCTCAACCAGTTCTTGAGCGAGGTCTAAAGTGCCTGTTTCGACACCGCCAGAAACCAGGCTTGGCAAAACTTGTAATATCGTTTTTTGTCTCATGCTTGCCCTGTGGTTTGCGCAGTAAGAGAAAGTTGTTGGTATCGTTTCAAAAGCCAGGTGGCAGCTGCCGAAGCCTCGTCAAGGCTTGCTGGTAAGTCAGGATAAAACTGTGCTTTCTTATTGCTTTGCCATTGACCGAAGTCGATAAGTTTGCCGCTAGAGGTGAGTCTGTTGATATGCATGCAAATTCGCTTCTTTTCTGATTTCGATACCATTGGCAGCTCTAATAGTGCGGTGGGCGAGCCTGACGTTAAGGACTCGTAGAGCATTGACATGCTGTCAGGTGTTACCCAAGTAAAAGCGCTGGACTGAAGTGCTTCATCTACTGGGCCAAAACTGCCATCTTGATACCGGTGACAGCTTAGGTTTGCTATTTCGAAACTTGAAATCTTGTCGATAAAGCTTAGCGGTGTTCGTGGCGAGTCGCTCAAGTGCCATAAAACTTCCCGGCGGGTGTCGCAAATTTCTTGGATTTGCTTAATCAAATTCGACTCGTCCCATACGAAGTGCTTAGAAGGGCCGCCGATCATCATAAGGTGTTGTGTTCGTTTCGTGTTTGGTGGGGGTGAAATCTTTGTGATAGGCCCTTGCGTTGTCATGACCCGTTCACTATTGGCTAGCCCGTCATGTTCGGGGCAAATGACGCCATCAAATAGCGGCAGCGGTAGGCTGGGTTTCATAATGACAAAGCTTTTGGCGCGGTGGGTCCGGGCGAGCATGAGCAGGCTTTTGTGAGTGCCGTGCCCTGCGCCAATGATGATGTCCGGGCTGTTATCCTGTTTTGTGGGAAGTAACAATCCTCGAAAGCCGACTTGCAGTGTTTGGCTGTCTAGCCAGAGCTCTTCGATATTAGTCTGGCGGGCAAGCGCTTTAGTTAGACCTTTTAGCTGACTGATGTGTCCGGCCCGCCCATCATGACAGACCCAAACCATCAAAGGTCGGGTAGCTCTCGTGTTAGATTGGCTTGACATAGATATCGTTTTCCTCGGAAGCGCTCTCTCATCAAGTGATGTGAGAAGCGCTGCTAATCGTCTATACTGCGTCTTTTGAATTTTTCGAAAGGCGCTTATGTTCCGCTTAGTTTACACAATTCTTTTCGCACTCTGTATGCCATTTGTTTATCTGAAGCTTTTATGGCGAGGATTTAAGGCGCCAGAATATAAGGCCAGAAAAATGGAGCGTTTTGGTTTTTTTAATGCGCCAAAGCTGAATAGAAGTATTTGGGTGCATGCTGTGTCCGTAGGCGAAGTGCTAGCAGCGGAGCCAATTATTCGAGAGATTCAAAGGCGTTTTCCAAACCGAGATATCGTTATCACTAGTATGACGCCAACCAGCTCCGAGCAAATTAGAAAGCGCTTTGGCAGTGATGTGTTTCATGTCTATGCACCTTACGATATTCCCTTTATGGTGAAGGCGTTTTTGCGCCGGGTAAAACCTGAATGTCTGATCATTATGGAAACCGAACTCTGGCCAAATATGATTCACCAGGTGATGCGAAGAAACTGCCCGGTTGTCATCGCTAATGCGCGTTTGTCAGAGCGCTCAGCAAAAGGCTACCGACGCTTGAAACCCGCTATTGGTTGGATGTTGAATGATCTGTCACTCGTGCTATGCCAGTACGAAAATGATGCTTCACGATTTGAATCACTAGATATCGCAAAGGAAAAGATTTTTGTAACGGGTAGCGTAAAGTTTGATACGAACGTGGAAGATAGTCATGTTAAAAAAGCCGCTCACCTGAGCGCAAATTTACCCGCTAAGCCTAAGATTTGGGTCGCGGCGAGTACGCATGAAGGCGAAGACGAGCTGGTTTTAAAAGTGCATGAACGTTTGAGGCAGCGCTTTCCCGATGCCTTGCTGGTATTAGTGCCTAGGCACCCTGAGCGCTTCGAAAGTGCTTTTCAGCAATCAAATAAGCAAGGCTTTAACACCGCACGAAGAAGCGAATTTGAAAAAATTCCCAGCGATGCAGAAGTATTTGTGGTGGATACCATGGGGGAGTTGATGGATTTTTATGCGACAGCTCAGGTTGCGGTAATAGGCGGTTCATTTACCGAAATTGGTGGCCATAACCCGATTGAGCCAGGCGCTTTGGGGTTGCCGATTTTAATTGGCCCCCATTACTTTAATTTTGAAGCTATTTGTCATCAACTGGTCGAAGCCAAGGGTATGGAAATTGTGGCAGATGAACTCGCGTTGCTCGAGTCGCTCGGAATGCTATTTTCAAACCCGGAACGGGCTCAGGAAATGGGGCAAAATGCATTGCAGAAAGTTGAGGCTAGCAAGGGAGCGGTGAAACGTGTTGTTGACCACCTGCAGCCCTTGCTTGAAGAAAGCTAGAGCTTACTGGCCGGGCGATAGCCAGGCGTTCAGAGCTTCAATGTCTTTAACACTTAAGGTTCCCGCTGCGCGTTTTATGCGTAGGCTACTTTCTACAAAATCGAAGCGAGCATTCGCGTAGTCACGAAGTGCAGTGAAATAGTTACGCTCGGCATCAAGTACTTCAACAATATTTCGAGTACCTACCTTGTAACCTTCACGCGTTGCTTCTAAAGCACTTTCACGAGAAACGATATTTTGTTGAAGTGACTCAACTGTCTGAATGTTGGTTTTCAGACTAATAAACTCGGTACGTGTTTCTATTTTCGCCTGACGTTGCGCTAAGGTCAGATTGTGTTTTGCCTCGGCGACCTGATGGCGAGCTTGGCGAACACCCGCCTGTGTTGCGCCACCAGAATACAGTGGCATGTTAAGTGTAATGGCTAGTTCGCTACTCTCACTATCATCGTTGCCAGCTGCATAGTAATTGGTGAAGGCAGAATTGCTATAATTGGCATCCAGACTGACGGTAGGTAAATGAGCTGCTTTCTTTGACTTTAGAAGTGCTTCGCTTGCCTTATAAGCGTAGTGAGCAATCTTGATACCTAGATTGTGGTTTTGTGCGGACTCAAGCCATTTTTCTGCAGAAATGCTTGTATCCATGGCAATAGGGAAGTCAGGATTAAGGCCATGTAGCTCGTTTGTATACTCACCCGTAATTCGCGAAAGGTTTTCCAGGGCGATGGTCAGGTTGCCCTCAGATCTAATTCGTGCAGTTTGCGATGCATCATAGGATGCTTTAGCTTCGTGAACATCGGTAATCGCGATTAAGCCAACATCAAACTGCTCTTTGGCTTGTTCATATTGGCGCTTTACAGCTGCTTCCTGAGAGTGGTCAGAGCGCAGGTTTTCTTGCTCTCTTAGTACTTTGAAATAGGCTGTTGCGACATTAAGGATTAAATTTTGCTGAGCAGTAAGGTAATCGACTTGAGCTAGCAGGGTTCTTTGTTCACTAGCGCTTACTGAGTGCCAGGTAGGTAAGTTCAATAGTGGCTGAGATAAACTTAAGTAATAGTTTTTTTGCTTGTAGCTATTGTCGCTTGAGCTTAAGCCATTTGAGTTTGTATGGCTTAAGCTTGCTCTTGCATTGACAGTGGGTAGTAGACCTGCAAATTCAATTTTTTGGCCTTCTTGTTCGGCCAAATAAGCTGACTGAGCAGCAAAGATCTCTGCGTCATAGTTCTCGGCTTTCTTATATAGGCTTAAAAGGTCGGTACTTTGTGCCGACGCAATAAATGGCAGCGTCATGCAAGAAAGAAAGGTTGAAATAAGCAGCTTTGATGTGTGCTTCATAGTGTCCTCTTTGATCGGGCGTACGGTATAGGAACCTAAGGCTGAAAATAAGCTTTGGCTCGATGGTTTCATTATGGACAATCTATATGAAGAACTCTAGACTTCCTTGGCGCAAATACCTGTCTTGTGCAGCATGTAGATGTTTGTATGTCCCTCAATAAATCGCAAAAACAGTATATTTAGTTCGAAAAACGCTAGCCTCAGTTCGAGCTGAAAGGAGAAATAATGTCGACGATCAAGCTTCAATATGGCAAAGAAGATTATCAGCTAATTGGCCGTGAGTCCTGCTTTGAAGGCTTCTTTCGCATGGAAAAGGTTACCCTGAAACATCGCTTGTTTGATGGTGGCTGGAGCCGGGAAGTCAGTCGTGAATTGTTTATTCGGGGTGATGCCACTTGCGTTATTCCCTACGACCCAATGGAAGACAAAGTTGTGCTGCTGGAACAATTCAGGCCGGGCGCAATACTCGAGGATCAATCACCCTGGTTGCTGGAGTTGGTTGCAGGGATGAATGATGAGGGCGAGCACCCGGAGAATGTTGCACGCAGAGAAGCGCAAGAGGAGGCGCGCCTGGAATTAGGCGAACTTGAAAAAATTTGTGAATACTTGGTCTCGCCGGGCGGCACTACAGAGAAGGTCTATCTCTACTGTGCTAAAGTCAGTGTTCAAGGTGTTGGTGGCGTGTTTGGTCTTGCTGAAGAAGATGAAGATATCAAGGTACACTGCCTAGACTTTGAAGCAGCTTATAAATTGGTCGAAAATGGCACCATTAACAATGCTGCCGCTATTATGGGGCTTCAATGGCTGGCCTTAAACCGGGAACGCTTGCGAGAGCAGTGGCGCTAGACTAAGGGGAGAGTATTATTTTAATGCGTAAAAAGTATGTCCCCGACTTGGTTCAGCTTGGCGCGACCTTTGAAAGCAACTATAACCGCCTAATTCGTTTGATTCGAATGATGGGCGATGTTGAACGGATTCGCTTCAGCTTACATAACGGCATGTCTTACGTTGGGCAAGTACATATGACGCTTGTTGAGTCTTGTAAATATACCGATACTTTTTTGCTTGAACAAACCGCAGCGGCAGGGAAGTGGGTGAACAACCCCAAGCTTACGGTGCGTTTATATCATGATGCGGGTGTCGCTGAAGTGATAGCTCGCGATGGCCGCCAGTTAGCTCAGGGTGTAAATATCTACCCAAATCAAAAAATGCACTTGCCCGATGAAAAAAGTCAGATGAATACTTTTCTGACGGAATGGCTGAATTTCTGTATTTCTTATGGATGTTGCGACGAGAGTCCGTTTACCCATCAGAAAGTGTGAAAGTCTTATCAGACTGTTTGTCTTTATTAACGCTAATATCTGAGACGCGCGTAACAAAAAATTCATACCTTAGTATGAAAACACTAAAACAAAGCGTCATCATCATTTCCAAACTGCAATATTGAGCTAACTTATCTAGTTAATCTGCGAAAAGTTTAGTGAATCTATGGATAAAGCGTATTGCAGATCGGTTCTCTGAAGGAGTGAGTCTCAGTGTGCCGGGTCAAATTGGAATTGAGATTGTCAGATCAGCGATTTAGATAACAGAAAGAGCCGAACGAAAATGTCGAGTCATGTCAGTGCAGGGGGCGCTGTGATTAACCTCCTTCAAATAAGTGATTGCCACCTCACAAAGGATGCTGAAAGTGACTTGCTTGGTGTGGTGACACGCGAAAGCCTTGTTGCGGTGCTTGATAAAGTTGAAGCTGATATAGCTGCGAGCTTTTGTCCAAGCCCGGATTACGTTTTGGCGACGGGCGATATTGCACAGGATGCAAGTCTTGAAGCCTATCACTACTTCCAAACTCAAATTGAAGGCTTTAACGCTCCCAGCCGTTGGTTCTCTGGGAATCATGATGACCGTGGCATTATGGCTGAGGCCTTGGGTCACGGGGTCGAGACGGAGCGCTTGCTACGTGTTGGCAATTGGCAAATTATTTTATTAGATTCGTCTGTAACAGGTGCCGTACATGGCATGTTACGAGATGATGATTTAGCCTTTCTAGAGCGGTGCTTGTCTGAACGCCCCGATCTTCATACCTTAATTAGCTTTCATCACCATCCGGTTGATATCGGCAGTACCTGGCTGGATAAGATTGGTTTGCATAATCGAGATCAGTTTTTCGATATCGTTGACCGCTATGACAATGTCAGAGCGGTACTCTGGGGGCATATTCATCAAGAGTTTTCTGAAACGCGTAAAGGTGTTCAGCTGCTGGCGACGCCTTCAACCTGTATTCAATTTACTCCGAAGTCCCATGATTTTGGTGTAGAAGCGATAGCGCCTGGTTACCGATGGCTAAAGTTATTTGACGACGGTCGTTTAGAGTCAAAAGTTTCAAGAGCTGAAGATTTTCAGTTTAATTTAGATCTCGAGAGTAATGGCTATTGAAGTCTGTTATTTATTTACATGGTTTCAATAGTTCACCACAGTCTCACAAAGCCCAGTTATGCAAGGCTTATTT
>NZ_LWFE01001545.1:0-781 GCF_001635675.1 Oleiphilus sp. HI0061
GAAGATCTTGACCTCATAGGTGTAATTGCTAAAGCCGGCAGGCATGTTTGTACAGACAGCTTCAATGTCGATGTTACCACTTGAAAACGGCTTATTTATTAGCAGTAATGGGCACCGTTTAAAGAAGCTGCCATCTGATTTTTTAACGATAAAATTTACAGAAACATTGAGCCATTCGTGTTCGCTGTTGTTCTCAGCTATTGCGGTAAAAACCAACTTGTCACCGCTGAGCCAATGATTAACTGTTTTAAGGTTTATATCAGGGTCGTTTACCCGCGTAATCATTGCTTCTTGCACTTTCATGTAAGCGAATACGCCCGCTGCAAAAAGCACAACTAAAGAAGCGGCAAAAACAACAGAGAGGAAGCAATACTTCACATACTTGTTCATTCTGGAAATTCCATTTTTACGTATAACGCTTTTATAAACGGCGCGCGTCTTTTTGCGCGTCCAGTGCAGGCCACGTGTTTTTGTGGCCGGAACGATGTTTGATAAACTTGTTAGTTGTCATTTTGCCCCAAAGCTCTCTAGTACTGGATAGTAATATTCTGCGACTACCAGCCCAGAAAAAATACACGCAAGCAGAACCCAGACATGCCATTCACGAACCCAGCTACCCTGTGCTTTTAACTCGACCAATTCTTCTTCGTTTTCACCGACAGAGGCAAGAGACATGAAAAGTTGTATACCCATAATACCAATGAGTATATGAATATAGGGCGTACCGAAAAACCAAGAAATTCCGTAGACCAAAACACACAAAATACTAAGTATTATTGCT
>NZ_LWFE01001546.1:0-553 GCF_001635675.1 Oleiphilus sp. HI0061
AATTGCGAAAGTCTGATTCAACCAAAGACTTTGACGATATGAAAGCGGTCATGATGAATATCGAGATGAAGCGTCGGCAAAACCGCGCAGGTAGCAGCACTAAAACGAGTGCGCCGAAAACCAAAACATCCACTGCAAGCAAAACTAGCAATACCAGATTAAAGACCAACAAAGCTAAAACCAGCCCAGCTAAAGACAAACTACCAGAAGGACGTGTTGGCTCAGCTGCCAAGGAAAAGCGAATTAAAGAAGCCATCGCCAAAGAGAAAATGGAACGCGAAGCTGCACAGGCTGCCAAAGCGGCTGCAGAAGCAAAAGAAATGGCAGAAATTATGGCCAGACTTGACCAGCGTACGAAGGAAAAAGAAAGCCTACGTCGTAGGCGCTAGAAGCTGAGGCTCATCTCTTAAATGTTCAAACCTTTCAGGCTCAAAAGCGCTTAGGCGCGACGAACACCTGAAAGGCAAAAGCTCAATATTTCTTCAATCCATTCTTCGGGCTTGAATTCGCCAGGCGTTTGTTGGGCACTGGCGATAGAGCCAAGTAATGTTTC
>NZ_LWFE01001547.1:0-736 GCF_001635675.1 Oleiphilus sp. HI0061
CAACGCGGTTTTGAGCAGGGCAGTCGAGCGAAGAAGAAATCACAGAGCCCATATAATGATGAGGTATTAACTTCAAGCTGGGAAGCAGGTTGGCTTGATGCGAAAAATACCCTTAACGTTCTCAAGACGGATCAGGCATCATGAGTATATTTCAACGTCACCCGAAAGATCATGTTGCCTTATGGTTTGAACAAAGGCGCAAGCTAGGCGTAAGTGATGACATATATTGGGGGCGATATACGCCTCACACCTCAGAGCAAGAAGAAGCGCTAAAAGTAGATATCTTCCAGCACGCCAATGGTGACGGCATGAGCATAATGAAGCACATGCTGAACGATCTCGGTTTCACCAGTGTGAAGATCCCTAAGTGTAGAGAAACCGGTGAACCTGACACTCAAGAATTGAAAGCGATCAAAGCAAAAGTTCAACCTTACCCTAAAAGGGTCAAATGGCGTTTTTGGAAAGCGGATAATCAAGTAAGCCAAAATTCGGTAGACACTCTATTTTTTGATCGTTATGAAACCGCAGCTATCGAACAACGAGCAAAATCTCTCGATATCCCTTTAACAACCTTTATACTATGGGCGCTAAACCGCTCGGCTGCCAAGCATTTACTTGCAGATTCAAAAAACTGCAATCAAAGCTATTCGTGGTTTTATCCCGTTAATTTAAGGGGGGCAGCTAATTTTGGAACCGACTCAGACTATGCAAATTTCTCCAGTGGATTTTATATCCC
>NZ_LWFE01001548.1:0-618 GCF_001635675.1 Oleiphilus sp. HI0061
GGTTGCACCACAAAAGTGCTCACCAGTATATTTATTTTGTAATGACACCATCCAAGGGTAATCCCTAAACTCAGCGTCAACACCACCAATAATCCTATTTTCCGCGCGAGCCCAACCTGAAGAAACAACGAGCATTACAATCACCACACTCATGGCACGATAGGTTTTCGATATACCTGCAGCGTTTCGACGAAAGAAAAATAGCACTGCCAAAAACACTAGCGCTAGTGGGTGGAATGCTCCACCACTAGACTTTGAATTGCTAGGACTTGTATCCTCAGCTACATCTGGGTTATCTGCTGTAAAATTAACCGACTTCAAATACAAGGTCTTGCCTTCATCCCCTAATGAACTTTCACTCGTAGAACGCCAAAGTTCTCCCCTAGCCATGCGCCACTCAACAGTATTGACCTGATCTTCAGGTAACACGATAGTCTCACGACCATAAGCCTCAGCCGGCTTATATTCACTAAGCTCTTCACCATTTATCCACAATGAGACATCCATTACACTCGTATCATCTACTTTCCAGTCAAAGCTCAATTGGCCGCTACCATCAACCTTACCAATCAACATCGTTTGCTCATATAGGGTGTAGTCTGACACTAATTCGGAAAC
>NZ_LWFE01001549.1:0-906 GCF_001635675.1 Oleiphilus sp. HI0061
ATTGCCACCAATGCTAAAGCCAACTAAGCAGACCTCTTCGTAACCTTGTGCTATGGCATGCTTAACAACGTATTGTAAGTCTCCTGTTTGACCGCTGTGGTATGACTGGAGCTTTCTGTTTGGTTCGCCACTGCATGAGCGGAAGTTCCAGGCAAGCACATCCCAGTTGTTCTGGAGCGCAATTTTCGCCATGCCGAGTATGTATGGACGTTTACTATGTCCTTCAAGGCCATGACTAAGCACCACAAGCCTTTTAAGAGGGCTTTGCTTGTTCTTGGCCCAATCCAGGTCGATAAAGTCTTGGTCGGGTGTTTCCAGGCGCTCACGAGTATAAAAGTCAGCTGATACCTTTCTGAAAACTGAAGGATAGACGCTCTGAAGGTGGCCATTTCTGGCCCACCAGGGAGGAAGGTATTCCATTTATTTATCACCCAGCAAAAAATATCTGGTGATTATGCGGCAAAACAGGCCGCTGTTAAATACTAAAAGTCGAGAAGCTGTTGAACGAGGAAGCCAAGCATGATGCCAGTGATGCTCATGGCCAATACGATGTCGATAAAGGTAAAAGGTTTACTTTCTTGTCTCATGATCTACTCTCTTCTTTATTTGCGACACTAATTACTCAGGTAATGAACCAGCAGCTAAGATAAGTTTGCTAGTTCACGGTAGGTCGCAATTTAAAATATCCTTGTAATGTCGTTGTGGTTATATTGTAACTAAATTATTGATGCTTTTTAGGGCTCTAATTTAAAACAATGTTAAATGTGAGTTTATGTATCTGAGCGTTTGTTAATTTTTAACAAAGCTAATAGAAACGTCTAATTGCGTCGTTTACATCTAGATACAAAGTAGTTAATTGAGGAAGTTGAATGAATTGGGATCGTGATCGCTTATTAATGGAGTTAG
>NZ_LWFE01001550.1:0-1003 GCF_001635675.1 Oleiphilus sp. HI0061
CTGGTCTAGAAGCGCTCGGCATTGAAATGCTAGTGCCTAAAGATATTCGCCTATCTCAACTTAATGCAGTGAAGATTCCAGAAGGTATTGATGATGCGACTGTTAGATCAACACTACTTAACCAGTACGACTTGGAACTTGGTGCAGGGCTAGGTAAGTTTGCTGGCAAAGCATGGCGAATCGGCTTAATGGGCAATGGCTGTAATCGTAAAAACGTTGATTACTGCGTTAGCTCTTTAGGCGCGGTGCTTAACGAACTTGGACATAGCTGCGATGTCGACGCTGCAATGTCTGCAGTAGAGAATGCATACCCATAACCCAATAGACAGGGCTAGGGTATGAGTAATCCACTCCTACCCTAAGCTTTGTATCTCAAGCAAAGCGAAATGAAAAAACTCCTTTTGGTCGCCCACAGCCCGTCTGAAAATACACAAGCCCTACAACAAGCTCTGTGCCAGGGTGTCATCAGCCAAGCTCTTGAGCAAGTTGAATTCAAGTCGAAAACTCCTTTTGAAACACAAGCAGAAGATGTACTAAGTGCAGACGCCATTATACTCGGCACTACCGAGAATCTAGGCTACATGAGTGGTGCCCTCAAAGATTTCTTTTCCTTATATACATTTAATCTTTCATTTTTGTAGGTCAGTAGGATTATAGTATCGTTTAAATATTAAATTAAGCGAACCTACAGTATGCCTACACATGTGCATTGCCTAAAAAACTTTGAATACAACAGAATGCACTTCGATTTGCTATGGGTTATTCGTGATGGGAATGGATCCCCACCAATATTACCTTTAGCGTACTCTTGTTTCTTATCTCGATACGGGACTGTTTTTAAATCGATTCAACAATCAGACAGGCAGTCTCGCACTAGGCTCTATAAGCTGGAATCAACCGATGCAGAAGACGCAACGATAAGATCTTATATCTATGCCCTATCGAATTTCCTCACATATTTAGAAGACAGCTCGAAAACTAATCGAGAATTAGGTGCCCATGC
>NZ_LWFE01001551.1:0-986 GCF_001635675.1 Oleiphilus sp. HI0061
TTCATAAATATAAACACCTAATAACGTGAACAATGGTTTCGCTGCGATGGAATGAACCTATGGTAACTACAACTTTAATGACTAGACTGGTATAGGTATACACCAAATATTAATACGGAGCACAAGCATGCGATTCATATCACTTTTTTTGTTTTCATTCTTAGTAAGTAGTCTTTGCCTGGCCCATGATCAAACGCATTCTGACTTACCCTTTATCGAAGTCAGCACGACAGCAAGCGCAAAGTCCTTGCCCGATCAAGCCATAATTAATATTACTTTCTCTGCAACAAAGTTTGAAGCAGAAAAAGCGAGAAGAGCCGTCGACAAGCTGGTCCGCCCTTTCCTGTCAAAACTAGAAGAATACGATATTCAAGAGAACTCCCTCGACACAAGCAATACACAATTACACCCACAATACGAATACCGAAATAACCAGCGAGATTTCAAAGGTAATCAAATTACGCGCAAAATTGAGTTTAAACTAAATGATCTTGCGCAACTCCAGGCTCTTATCCAAGACATCACCCGCACAGAAGCATCTCATCTAGGGAGTATAAGATTCACACTTAAGAACAAACAGAAGCTAAAACGCAAAGCCTTAAACAAAGCAATTAATAAAGCAAAAAATAAAGCAGCTACCATTGCCCAAGGCTTCGAAGTAAGCTTGGGGAAAATTTTAAATGTAAAGCATGTTAGCAACGAAGCAAGACCAGCCCCACAAATGCGCGCCATGGCAATGAGTGCTGAAATGAGCGACAGCCAAAGTAATACCTACCAGCAAAAAGAAATTGAATACAATGCGACCATTAGCGCAGTATTTTCAATCGATTAAGCACTAGTCATACGACACCAAATAGCATATAGCACCGGCAATTCAACCTGAATCGCCGGTGCCTCATTCAGCCCGCAACTTCAACAGACTCACTATTTTTATGCTTATCAAGCTTACGCTCTGAAGCGCTCCAGTAATAAAGAACTAACCCTGA
>NZ_LWFE01001552.1:0-1371 GCF_001635675.1 Oleiphilus sp. HI0061
AATTAACTAATCACCTTAAACTGAATCCCTTGCTTCTCCCATAGAGGAAGCATTATCTCTAGCACCTGCACACACTTCTCAGCGTCGTCGTGAAATAAAAGAATTTCACCATTTACAACCGGTTTCTGCTTAAAGTTTTCAACAATCTGATCAGCACTCAGATTGGAATAATCTAATGAATCGTAGCTCCAATGCACTGGACGAAATTTGTTTTTCACTAACGAAAACAGCAAACCAAAACTCCAGCGCCCTTGCGGCGCCCGAAACAACCTGGAACCCGACTGTTCCAGCTTACTAATCCAAGCATCCGCATCATTTGCCTGTTTTAGCTGTTTACCTAGAGGCAAACGCCCAAAATCAATATGGTCATAAGAGTGGTTACCCACCACATGACCAGCTTCTACCAAGCTCTTCCCAATTTCGAAGTGTTGTTCTAGTTTTTTCCCAATTACAAAAAATGTCGCCTTAGCATTATGCTTTTCTAATAAGCTAAACAACTTATCGGTAACATTAGGCGTTGGACCATCATCAAAAGTCAGGTAAACAGAAGCCTCTCCTGACGCCCCCTTCAGCAATAAAACTGATGAGGGAAGCAGTTTAGCTACTAACGTCTTTAAAAGTTGCTTCAACACGTAAATATACTCTGTCCAATTTTTTTGGAATAATTACAAATCAATATTACATTACGGCTATTATGCATCCGAACTTCCTTGTACTGCTTTACATATAATTTGGTCAATTTCATTTACATTCTTTGGCCATGAAAACAGGTTTCCGTGAGCCTTAATAACTTCTCTATTCCAGCAAGCAGTATTCAGATCAAAGTCCACCATAGCTTTAGTTAAGGCCTCACAATCGCCTGCTTCGATTAAAATACCTGAAACTCCATCCTTAACCACTTCTGGAATGCCACCTACTCGAGTAGAAACTACCGGTACGCCACAATTTGCAGCCTCAAGCAGTACATTTGGAACTCCCTCATGATACGAAGGAAGTATTAACAAACCACTTTGGCGTATATACTTTGCTGTATCAGCATGCTTTAGGGCTCCTAACATAGAAACTTTGGCCTCTAAGCCATAAGCAGCGACTCTTTCAGCCAATACCGGGCTCATAGCGCCATCACCAATAAACTTTAATAGTTTACTCCCTCCACTTTTTACATAGCCATCATACGCATCTAGGAGGTCTAACACACCTTTATCTTTTTTAAGGTTTCCGACAAATAAGAAATAAGGATTTGACGCTATTTCCTCTGGATAAAACAACTTATTATCAACACCGTTGTATACTCTGGTTACCTTAGACTTCTCAACTCCCAAGCCACAAACCTTAAGCCGCAAAGCATCAGAGGGCGTAAAAATATGCGTA